>JAPPLB010000022.1 GCA_028819575.1 Bryobacterales bacterium
TCCTGGCGGTCGTATCGTGTGCTTCGACCGTCGGGTGGTGAGAAATGCAGGCTAGTCGAGCTTGGCCAGACAGTAGAGTCCCCAGTCGGTGCGGAGATAGATCTTGTTGTCGACGATGGCCGGCGTGGCATAGGCGGCGGCGCCCATGTCATTCGTCTGGATCACTTCCCAATCGGGGCCGGATTTGAGCACGGAGACTTTGCCGGCTTCGCTGAGCATGTAAATCTTGCCGTCGGCCGCCACCGGTGCCGAGAAGTATCTGTCGAGCGCTTCCATCAGCCTTGCCTGCTTGAGGACTTCCCCCGTCTTCTTGTCCAGAGCCGTCACGATGCCGCCATCCTTGACGAGGTAGACGATGCCGTCGTAGAGCAGCGGAGACGGCACATTGGGCAGGGTCTTGTAATGCCGCCAACGAAAGGCGCCTTCTGTCATGTCTCCCTTGCCGCCCAGGCGAATCGCGTTCATCGCGTTGACGGAGGCGCGCTTGTTGCGGTAGTGGTGCCAATCGCGCGCGCCCATGAAACCGCTCAGGTCCAGGTCGTAGTTATTCCAGGTTTTCCGCATCGCAGGGTCGGGGGCTTCCTCTTGGCTGAACTGTCCGTCACCGTCTTTGTCGTACAGTTTGAGAGCCTCCTCGAAAGGGATCACGTCTTCTTGCTGACCGAGGTCGGCGCGGCCGGCCCAGTTCAGCAGGTATATGGTGTCCTCATCCATGACGGGCGTGGGTTTGAGCTGCCAGGTGAGACCGCGCACCCACCAGGACTTCTCGCCGCTGGCGACTTTGTAGGCGATGAGCTCGTAGGAGCCGGGGACGATGGCTTCAATCCCGCTGCCGTCCTTCGGGTCATACAGGACGGGCGTCGAGAAGCCGCGCGTCACGAAATCGCGTTCGTTGCGCCATAACATCTTGCCGCTGTCTTTGTCGACGGCGATCATGAACGAGTCCGATTCGGAATCGCAGATCAGGATGATCTTGCCCTCGGCCAGAATCGGCGATGCGCCCATGCCCATGGGGTTGTTGAAAGGTCCGAGAGGAATACGCCAGCGCTCGTTGCCGTCGGGGCCATATGAGAGCAGGCCGACATCCTGAAAAAAGACGTAGACGTTCTGGCCGTCCGTGGTGGCGCTCGGCGAGGTAGGGCCGTTCGATTCGTGCAGCTCGCCTTCGCGCTCCCGGACGATCTCGCGTCGCCACTGGATGCGTCCGGTCTCACGGTCGAGCGAAAACGTGAAAACGCTTTTGCCCTCCCAGGCGGTGAGGAAGATGGCGTCGTCGCCGAAGACCGGAGATGAGTGTCCCCTGGGGATTTCGGTCTTCCAGACGACGTTCTTGTCGGGGCCGAACTCTACGGGCAGATTGGTGTCATTGGCGACACCGGCTCCATTGGGTCCGCGGAAGCGTGACCAGTCGGCTGCGTGCAGCACCCCGATGGTGAGCGTGAAAGCAATGACGAAGGCAAATGATCGAAGAATAGTGCGCATAGTCACCTCTGAATCCAAAACTATAGCGCAGGAGTTGGCGGAGGCGGAGAATGTCTAACCTGCATTTCTCACCACGTGGCGAGGCGAAGTGCGTGAGAGGGCCGTCAGGATGAGGCGCGAGTCGGGCGGAGGAAAAAGGCGCGCGCAGGCGTACTTGAAAGTGCGTCGAGCACGGCAAGCAAGCGTTGCGAAGGAAAAGCGAAGTCAGGGCGGTCTTGTCGCGTGCTTCAGCCGTCGGGTGGTGAGAAATGCAGGCTAAGCGCCGAGGGCGGCGAAGAAAGCGAGGGCTTGCTCTTCGGCCCAGAAACGGGGCCAGTGCCGAGACAGAAATGCGACATGACCGCCGTAGCGCGTGCGCAGCAGCTTGACGTGCGGGTTCTGTTCGAAGACGGGGTCGGCATAGGTGTCCGGTGGTATGAAGGGGTCATCGTCGGAGTGGATCAGAAGCGAAG
This sequence comes from Bryobacterales bacterium, assembly GCA_028819575.1. Taxonomy (GTDB): domain Bacteria; phylum Acidobacteriota; class Terriglobia; order Bryobacterales; family UBA6623; genus JAPPLB01. Next base: position 1,935 of record JAPPLB010000022.1, read on the forward strand.
GAACCCGCACCCGCGGCAGGAACGAGGCGCAGGAGCACTTCTCGTAGTAGTCGTCGGCATTACGAAAGCCGAAAGCGGGCGCAGTGACATGTTCGTCGAATTCGTAAATGGATCGAATGTGCCCGGTGGAGAAGGCTCCGTATTGCTCAGGCATCAACTCTTGCTTCTTCCGCAGGGTCTGCCGCAGCATCTTCATGAAGCGCCACTCGTAGACGCAATTGTGCAGACGGCCGAGTTCGCGTGCACAGAGCCCGAGGCGGATCGGTACGGAGATTCCGCAGATCCCCCGAACGTGCGGCGGCGGCTCGTCACCCCACTCTCCAGCCAGTTTCAAGGCGATGTTGCCGCCCATCGAGAAGCCCAGGATGTACAGCGGCGCGGGCGCGAGTTCGTCGACGATACAGCGCAGATCCCAGGTGAGCCCCGAGTGATAGAGCGTGGGCGAGAGGTGCTCTGTGCCACCGCAGTTGCGGACGTTGGGACGAAGGATGTTGTACCCCGCGGCAAGAGCGGTCTGAGTCGACCGCCGGACGTATGGCGCGGTGCTGGAAGCGGCGAGGCCATGGAGGATGAGCAGGATGGGGACGTTTTCAGCGGCTTCAAAACGGTTCTCGTGCGCGAGTACCTGAACGTCCGGCTTGGTTCGAAACAGCCGCTCGCGTGCCGGAAATCGCGGGTCTTCCTTGGGCAGGGGCCAATAGCGCCCGAGGACGGTTTGCGCGTGTCCGCTACGTAGGAGAGGCCGATACGGTGGCTGGTCGAGGGTCACTCCGAAGTGGTGAGGACGTCGTTTCCCCGAGGAGGCTTTCTGTCAGGAGGCCGGCTCTTGGAGATACTGTTCGAGCAAACGGCGCAAGTTTGTGTAGGAATAGTAGTTGCGCTCTTTGCCGGTATGCTCCTCACGAATCGTGCCGGAGCGATCGACGATCAGCATGTGAGGGTAGAAGGGCGGTCGCGCCATCACCGAGAAGCCTCCGAATTGCGCCCATAGCGCGCGGGTGCCGACGGTGACAGGGAAATTCGGTTCGAAACGCTGCACGAAGGATCTCATTTCCGTCTCGGCCTGACGGTTCGTGGCGATTCCGATGACCTCGAGTCCGCGCGTCTTTGACTCCTCGTAGATGGCTTTCAGCGACTGAGTAGCCGCGTGGCAACTCGGGCAACTGGTCGACATGAACATCACGACGACCACCTTGCCCTTGAGCTGATCGAGCCGCCACTGCTCGCCTTTCCAGGTCCGAACTTCGAGGGAGCCGGCCGCTCGCGGAAGCTCGGCGGCTTGCAGCACAAGAGAAGCCCCTGCGAGCAGAAACAGAACGGTGCTGAGAATCCTGAACACGGCTGTCTGCTGAGGGACGGTCCGCAAAGGCCTAGCTGGTCTTCCCGGCGGGCTCGTTCAGCAGCGCTTCCAGCTCGGCTTGGATGTTCACGGCCTGGTTGCTGTAGAACTGCCGGTCACCGCCTTCGTGTTCATGCCGAATCCGTCCGTTCCGGTCGATAAATAACATGTAAGGGACATAGAAGCGTGCCATCAGCGAAAGGCCGGCGAAGCGAGCGCACTCGAAACGGCTGGAGACCGTTAAGGGAAAATTCGCGCCGAAGGTGCGCCGAAACTCTTCGATATCGGTGGCTGCCGATTGGTTGGTAGCCAAACCGATGATCTCCAGCCCCCGAGGCCGCAGCCGCGTATAGATCGGATTCAGGACTTGCGTGGTTTTCTGGCAGTGAGGGCAAGTGGTGCTGAAAAACATCACGGCAACGACTTTGCCCTTGAAGTCCTCCAGGCTCATGGTTTCCCCGTCCACCGTCGTGAACTTGAGCGACGGCGCGGGGCGGGGGACTTCGCCGGCCGTCAGCGAAACGCACAGGATCAGGGCAATCAATGAAACTTTCAGTACTCGCATGATGCTTTCTAGCGCCTAATTCGCGGCATGGAAGGCGAGGGATCGTTCTCGAGCGGGTGGCTTCACTTTATCATCCGGCAACCCTTCGATGCTAGTAAAGACGGTCTCCTTGCGGGCAAGACGGAACGAACCTTCTTCGGAGCGCCCCGTGACCTCGCTGTCGGTCTCGGTTTCGAACTCGACCTCGCCCCACTTCTTCTTGCAGATCATCTTGTACAGATCGAGGTAGCGAGCCGCGTCTTCCGGCCGCTCCCAGCGCACGGCGTAGGCGAGCACTGCCTGTCCGGTCTTCCTGTGCTCGAGGATTTCGTAGCGTCCGCCGCGCCAACGGGGCGAGAGATCGTCGGCGATCTCGCGGGTCAGGAACTGCTTCAGAAGGATACGATGATCGAGTTGACCGATCTCCCCGTAATGGATGCGCCGGAAGCCCTTAGGGAGCTCGAGTTTCGGCAAGGCGGGGTGGTTGGCGAGCCGCTTCTCGAGATAGCTGTCCGGTTCGAGGATGTGTTGCGACGTGCTCGGCGGGCGGCGGAAGATCTCGGAGAACGCCTGGGCCCCCAGCTTGTCGATGATCTCCTGTTGGAACAACAGTCCCTCGGCGTAGGGAAAGAGCATGGTTTCGCGCAGGAACAGGGGCGCTGCCGAGAAAACCGGGAACCGGTCCGCCTCTACCTTCGATGCGCTCGCGGCGGCGATCGCGAGAAGCCGGTTGCCGACCATCGAGCGGCCGCTTTGCCGAAGCACGTGCTCGGTCATCAACCAGGATGCCTGTCCTTCCATGACGGCTGAGCGCGCGATGTCCTCTTCCGAACTGCTGGCTGTCTTGACGAACCGCTTGAGATTGAAGTGCTGGTCGGCGAGAGCGTGAGCCAGTTCGTGGACGAGCGCAAACTCCTGCATCTCCTCCGGTGTCCATGTCGCGAGGTAGAGGCGGCGGGTTTTGAAGTCGTAGAGCGCGATGGCTTGCTCCGTCAGGACGTCAACGACCTCGCCCTTCAAGTCGAAGTCATCGCCAACGAAGCCGAACAGCTTGAGAAACAGCTCCTCTCGTCGGACTTTCTCCGGATTGCTTTCCTGGGCGATGCGGGATTCGATGAGTTTCCGGATCTCGTCGCGTGTCAACAACTCACGCGGGACCGGCTTGCGGACCTCGAGGCCGGTGATCTCGCTCAGACTCGCGAGCATGCCGTCGACCTGCGAGAAGAGTTCGGTGTGTCGCTCGGCGGCACGCTCGGTTTCCTGGCCCCATATCGGATATCCGACCGCCAGCACGGCCACGGCGATTGCGCCGAGCAGTCTGCCGAAGAGGATCTTACTTGAAGATGAGTTGAACATCCACGGCCTTCTCGACTTCGTCCGCTTTCATCTGCCAGTCGGTCGTTTGCAGGTTATCGAACATCTGCTCGGCGCGTACACGATTGAGAAAGATCGCAGGGTAGTGCTGGTTGAAGTGATCGCCTGCGTTCAGCGCCCAGCGCTTGCGGACGGCCGCCTCGGCCACCAGATCGAGTCCCTCGATCTCCAGCTTGCGAAAGACGTATCGATAGCCCGGGTCGAGTCTCATGACGACGTCGACGGTTTTCTTCTCGGGGTTCGTGGTCGAGTCGTATTGTGAGCGGATGTTGATGAACCCGTTGCCCTTGAACTGTTCTTCATAGCGCTGGAGAGCCTCGCTGACGAGCACGAGGTTGGCCGTGTCGCCGGGCTGAAACTTGATGAGCTTCGCCATATCCTCCGGCTTGATGAAGGAGGTTTGTGGAGGTACGACCTCGCCGAATTTGTACTCCGGCCCCTCCTCCACTTGAATCGTGACAATCAGTCCCTTGGATGCCGTGTCCGGCTCGACGCTGCACGGGCAGAACTTTACTTCCAGGCGTCCGACCTGCTCGTACAAGGGCTTGATGTTGTACTTCAGCAGTTCCAGCAATCGCCGCTCGCTATAGGTGACTCCCATCGCCACGCTGTTGAACTTTTGCTGCAGCGTCAACGCCGGAACCACCCTTGCGTTTTTGAATCTCGTGAAAGCGATGTTCTGGATCGTACCCTCCGGACGGTACAGTATTTCGAACTCTTCATCACTGAGGAGGTTGATGTCGCCGATGATCTTGGTCTGATTGCCTTGTTCGATCCAGAGTTCTTGCAGCAGATCGCCGATGCGGCGCGCCATGATGCCAGTGGGTGGGACTTTCGGTCCGAACAGCGGGATCTTCTCGCGCAGGCGGGCTCGGATCTCTTCTTCGGAGATATCGAAGCCTTCGAAGCGCACCGCATAGAGTTCCGGCGCTTCCTGAACCGTGAAGGTCACGGTATAACCATCGTCTTTGGGGCCGAAGCGAAACGCATACCCTTCGAATACGCCGGTCTTGTCGAGTTTGCCGACCGCGCTCTCGAAATCCGCCCGGTTCACCATCTGACCGATGTCAAGGCCGAGCACCTCGATGATGTCTTCACTTGCGAAATTTTCGTTGCCGTCGATAAGGATCTCGCGGAGCGGGAACCTGTCGTTCTCGGCAGCTTCCGGCGATTCTCTCGCGGCCGCGCCGGTGGTCGGTTGCGCCGCCGCAACGATGCCGAAGACCACCATGAACAAGGCCGAAGAAAGCGCTTTCATTGCCGCGTGAGGAATTGCTCCGGGTCCATCCAGTATGCCAGAATTCAGGGCCTTCTCAAGAGAAGACGGGGTGCAGGCGAAACTCGTTGCGTTGCCGGGTGGATTGCGCCCGGGGTCTGAGAATCGAGGGCGATGCGAGGGGTCGAGATGAGCGAGAGTCTTCAGGAGTTCGGTCGGAGCTTGTTTGATGAGGTCGGGAATGAGGAGTTGAGCGATGCGGCGCGCCATCGAGCTGCGGCGAGGGTTGGCGCCGATATCCAGGGGTGGCGTCTCCACCTGCCGTCACTGACACGGGAGCCGGGCGATCCGCGGGTACTGCATCTCGTGGCGGATCGGGGCGGAGACGAACGTCAATCCACCCTGTTGACATTTACGCGCGTCACGGATGGCGAAGTTCAGGTTCGGGAACAGTCCTTCATGCCGGCGGACCGCGAATCCGTGCGTACGTTGGCCGCCAAAGACCCCCTGTTCCTGCCCCGTCCCCAAAAGGATCTGCCCGCGGTGGCGGTGGGCAACCGTCATCCCGAGATCGCTCTGCCGGCTGTGTTTGACGCGTTCGGCCGCATCCTCGGCGAGACCGGCGTCAACATGGCCAGCACGGTGCAACTTTCCGCAACGCGGGAGATGACCATCGACGAAGAAATCGAGGTGCGCGACGGCGAGGACCCGACCGCGATCGGCCACACCCGCGTATCGATCGAGCATCTCTACCACAGTGGTCTGTGGGCTGTGATTCGGGCTGGCTGGAGGAACGGCTATTCCGCCGAGGCCGATCACTTCATCGTCGGCGGCGCAACGCCCGAGGAAGTCTCCCGATCGATTGAAGCTACCCGGGAAGCCATCCGCCGGGCCTCCGGATATACCAAGTTCACGACCGATTCTTCACGGCTTTTCGAGCTGCGGGCGGATACCCGGCATCCGAGCGCCTGGACGGACGCGGAGGTGGAGCAAGCCTTTGCCGGGACGCTGACGCGGGATGAACGGCGCTGGCTGCTGAACGAATTCGCCGCACCGCTGCGGGTCGAGGATCGCGAATATCGCTTTTCTCCATCGGAAGTGCGCCGGCTGGCGGTCAAGTTCGGCGAAAGCCTGAAACTGAACGAAGAGTTGTACGACTTCATCCGCGAACAGAAGTCCGGCGCGGACTTCGACTTCGAACCTTCGATTGACGAAGCGGCAACGCTTACTTCGCCGAAGGAGTTGTTCTTTTACATGCACTGGCTGCGGCAGCGCGGACGTCCGGCAAGCCTTGTTCCGCCGAACCTGGGATTCAAGAAGAGGCAGGCGTATCCGGAAGCCCTCGACGAGTTGAAAGCGTATGCGGCCGGCAAGATGTGGCCGGAGCTCGTGCCGGCCGTAGAAGGCGGCTTCGGAGGCGATCCGGTAGCCGAGCTCGAATGCCGAGTGCGCGAACTGGCGGCGGTGGCTCGGCACTTCGATGGCACTCTCAGCATCCACTCGGGAAGCGGAAAGCAGGCGCGCGTGCTCGAGATGATCGGGAACGCGACAGCCGGCCGGGTGAACTACAAGATTTCCGGTGAGCTGCAGTTGCAGCTTCTCGATGTGCTGTCGGAACAGCCGGAGGGGAGCTCGTGGCGGGAACTCTATCGAAGGATGGTCGGTCGCTGCCATGAATTCGCCTCACGGAACGCGTTCGGTGAGGAGAGCGCCTTGGCGGACCTCTATCGCGGCAAGGGGCTTGGGTACTATCTGGGTGATCGCGGCAAGGGCCGTGTTGACGGCAACCTGTTCCTTGTCTTCTGGATAGGCAACCTGGTGGGTACGCGCGACCGCGACGCCCCCGGCGGCGACATCCGGTTCTTCAAGGAAAAGATCGACGAGTTGCCGGCGGATCTTCTGGCCGAGATTCGCCGCCGCAACGCCGACTACATCGTCTGGTTGGCGCGCCGTTTGCAGTCTCGATGATGCGCCTGGGAGCCCGCGGCTTGCGGCTCGATCAGCCGTGGCCGAAGTACATCAGCCAGCCAAGCCCGAAGATCGCTGCCACGAAGTAGCCGAATACGGTCACGCCGTACCGAATGCGCTCCTTGTCGCTGTTGCGTCCGACCACGCCCAGCACGATCGATGCGAAGAAGGCGAACAACAGCGCCGCCTGGAGATGGGTGAGGCTTAGGAACATTACGGTTTCTGGCCGGCCGCGATCTCGTAGGCGTCGATGACCGCGAGGATGTTCAGCAGCCCGGCGCAAGCCAGGAACTTCGTTCCGTAGTCCGCCACCGCCGTCGCCATTTGCTGTTGTTGGTAGCCCAGCCAGGTTGCCAGGAAGTAGAGCGCGCCGTTGGCGACATCCGCAATGTAGCCGCCGCAGTTGATGACGGTCGTGAAGAGGTCGCCGGTTTGCGGTTCGAACATCCGTCCGCGCATCAGCAGCCCGAAGATGAACATGCTCGCAATCGCGAACAGCAGCAGGCCGCCGTGGTTCCAGCGCTTGAGGTAGAAATGTCCCGCCCCCGGCAGGAGCCAACCCAATAGCACAGGCGCCGCCCATTGCTGGACCGGTGGCATCGCCTTTTTCTGCTTCGGCATCGGTTGAACCTGCTCCCAAAATATCACACGGCGTGACGCCTGCTTGTTTCGAAGGTCCCAGGGTGGGGTGTGCCTTCCCGCGGCCTGCTCGCCGGCCGTTTCTTTACGAATCACCTTGTGATCGCTCGGTTGACTTTGTCTTCGTCGCACAGTTAGCCTGCATTTCTCACCACGTGGCGAGGCGAAGTGGGTGAGAGGGCCGTCAG
>JAPPLB010000103.1 GCA_028819575.1 Bryobacterales bacterium
CCTGGCGGTCGTATCGTGTGCTTCGACCGTCGGGTGGTGAGAAATGCAGGCTAAATCATCCGGCCTTGGGCGTCTGTGGGCCCGATGACCAGCCCCCGCGTGAAGCAGCTCGTGGTCGAGTACTTTTGTAGGGATGGGTTCCTGTCAACAGAGAAAGAGCTCTCGGAGGGTCGATGGCCGCTGCGGAAATCCGAGCCTGTTATCCTGAGTCTCTCGCTGCTTGCACTGGCCTGGAGGAAACCATGGCGCTCACACCCTCGACAATGCTTGCATTGGGCACTTCCGCCCCCGAGTTCCAACTCCCCGACGCGGTCTCGGGAAATGCCGTCTCACTCGGCAGCTTCGCGGACAAGAAGAGTCTGCTGGTGATGTTCATCTGCAACCATTGCCCCTTTGTCAAGCACATCAATGACGGGCTGGTCCGTCTCGGCAGGGACTACGCCGATTCCGACTTGGGCATCGTGGCGATCAATGCGAATGATGTGGATATTCATCCTGACGACTCTCCCGACAAGATGAAGGCCAACGCCGAAAACCTGGGATACGTTTTCCCCTATTGCTTCGACGAAACTCAGAGCGTGGCCAAGGCCTATGCCGCCGCTTGTACGCCCGACTTCTTCCTGTTCGACGGATCGCGCAAGCTCGTCTATCGCGGTCAGCTCGACGGCAGTCGGCCCGGAAACGAGGTCGCGGTCACCGGAAAAGACTTGCGCGCCGCCATCAACGCCGTCTTGGCGGGGTCAACGGTCTCTCACCACCAGCAGCCCAGCGTCGGCTGCAACATCAAGTGGAAAGCCGGCAACGAACCCGACTACTGGAACCATTGAGTAACGAGGCCCCGCCGGGGCCTGCCTACCCCGCATGGTCTGCAAGCCCGAAAAGGCAAGCCTTCCATTGTCTCAGCCGGACTCTCCTGCGCTTGCACCCGCGGAGCCGCCGTCACAATCCACTCCTCGCCGGCGTCGGCCCCCGCAGCGTCAGCGGAACCAGCAACCGACCCGATAGTCGAGTTTTTTCACGAATCACGAGACGCGAGACACGGCTTTTGTGTTCTTCACGAATCATGGCCTTTTTTCGCGTGCTGCGGCCGTCGGGTGGTGAGAAATGCAGGTTAGGTGAGGATTTCCTTCACCACCCGGCCGTGCACGTCCGTCAGGCGGAAGTTGCGGCCGCTGTAGCGAAACGTCAGCTTGGTGTGGTCAAGGCCGAGTTGATGCAACACCGTCGCATGCAGGTCGTGGGGGCTCAACGGGTTTTCGGCGGCCTTGTATCCGAACTCATCCGTCGCGCCGTACGTCATGCCGCCGCGGATGCCGCCGCCGGCCAGCAGGATGCTGTATCCCGGCGGATTATGGTCTCTTCCCCGCCCTACTTTTTCCGTGCCGCTGTTCTGGATCATCGGCGTCCGGCCAAACTCACTGCCGACGATCACAATCGTCTCATCGAACAGCCCGCGCTCCTTGAGGTCTTGCACCAGCGCAGCGATTGGCCCGTCCGAGCGCTCGGCATGGATGCGCTGATCGAGAATGTCGTCGTGGCTGTCCCAGGGCTGTCTGTCTCCGTAGTAGACCTGGACCATCCGTACCCCTTGCTCCACCAGACGCAGCGCCGCCAGGCAGCCGAGCCCGAAGTCACCGTCACCGTACCGCCGCCGCACCGCTTCGCTTTCCTTCGTGACGTCGAAGACTCCTGGCAGCTCGGTTTGCATCTTGTAAGCGACTTCCATCGAGGCGATCGCCGACTCGATTTCCGGCTGATAGCCGATCTGGTCGAGAAACGAGCTGTTCAGCTTGCCGAGCAGTTCGAGCTGCCGCTGTTGCTGCGCCGTCGTGACGAACGTATTCCGTAAATCTTCAACGTACTCGCTCGGGTTGTCGCGGTCGTTGCGGATGTGCACTCCCTGGTAAGCCGTCGGCAAGAACGACGACGACCACAGCCGCACCCCGCCGACCGGTTTGCCCGGGCACATCACGACATAGCCCGGCAGGTTCTCGTTCTCCGTACCGAGCCCGTAGGTGATCCACGAACCCATCGACGGCCGCGAGCCGCCCCGCAGCGCGTGCCCGGTGTTCATCATCAGCATCGACGGCAGGTGATTGATGCTCTCAGAAAACATCGAGCGAATCACGCAGAAGTCGTCGATCGACTCCCCCACCTTCGGAAAGATCTCGCTGACCTCGATGCCGCTCTGGCCGTGCTTGGTGAACCGGAACGGTGACGCCATCAGGCCGCCTGACGCCCGATCCGTCTTCACCTTCGGCCCCGGCATCGGCTGACCGTCCATCTTCGTCAGCGCCGGCTTCGGATCGAACGAGTCGACGTGAGACAACCCGCCGTTCAAATACAGGAAGATGATGTGCTTCGCCCGAGGCTCGAAGTGCGGCCCGCGAGTCGTCGCCCCCGCCAGAGCCTGCATCGACCCCGCGAGACCCACCGTGCCGAACCCGGCCCCTAATAGCCGTAGTGTCTGCCGCCGCGTCATGCCGAAGGATGTAGGCTCCAGTTTATCAAGCCCGGCCGTTCCGGGAAGAGCCCGGCCTCGACTAGCGGTTGCGCAGTGCCGGCGGCAACGAGGCCGTCGACGGCAGTTTGGGGCTGTCCGGCTCGTCGGGCGCATCTTGGGCCCGCTTTTCCAACTCGCTGAGTCGGGAGCGGATTTCCCGGGAGCGCTTGCCGCCGGGTTCCAGCTTGAGAAAGCTCTGATAGGCGTCCAGGGCCTGCTGGTGTTGTCCAAGATCCTCGCGAGCCCGTCCGAGCTTCCAGAAAGCCTCGGCGTAACTCGGGTTCCATCGCGTGGCCTCGAGGTAGCGCGCCGCGGCGGCCCGATGACTGCCCTTGCGGGCATAGAAGTTGCCGACCTTGACTTCCTTCTTGGCCTGAATCGGATTGAAGGCGTACGCGGGTTCGTTGATGATGTCTTCGTCTTCGTCCCGCATGTTCGCGGGCAGTTCAAGGGGATCCTGCTCGCGCTCCTTGAGTTGTCCTTGAAGGAGGAACGGCGCGATCACGCCCAAAACCAGAGCAGCCGCCGCGATCCGGACCATCGCCCTACCATTATATGGGTCTGGACTCGCCTTCCCGGATCACGAAACGGGCGATGCTGCAAGAAATCGCCGAATTCCGTCGCAAAGAGTGCTTGCCGGCTCGATGATCTGATAACGGCGAACGGCTGATGTCAGCACTTCCCCGCTGTACTTGCTGCCGATTGCTCATGCAGCGGTTTGAAAAACCGGCGAGTCCGGCTTGGTTGTGGGTTGGATGTGATCCCGGGCGTGGCCGTGGAAGCTCTCATGCGGCCACCGCCAAACGGTCTGTGCTACATTCACCCCCATGAAGAAATGCATCCTCGCTCTACTTCTCACGGCCACCCCGATGCTGGCCCAGCTTGATGGCTTCTCCAGAATGGATCTCATCAAATACACCTCGATGACCCCGTTTGGACGCTTCAGCGACGGCCGGCCGAATATCCCGAAAAAGTATATCGATGGGCTCAGGACCGCCTCTTCGGAGATGATGTGGGGGCCTCTTCGGAGTGCGAATTTCATCAACCAATGGTCGGGTGGATGGCAGATTGTTCACCCCGAGAAGAAGCTGATCGGACGCGTCGTTACGGCGCAGTTCATGCCGTTGCGGCCGGACGTCAACGAGATCATCGAGGCTGAAAACAACCCCGGCAAGTCGGTCAGCAGCAATCAGCGCGTGATCAACGCGCTTCGCCCCGGTGACGTGTTGGTCGTTGATCTGTTCGGCAAGATCGAGCAAGGCACGTTCGCCGGCGATAACCTGACGGCTTCGATTTATGCCGCGACGGGCAATGGCTTCGTGATCGACGGGTCCGTGCGCGACCTGGACGGCATCTATCCGCAGAACGTGCCGGTCTACGTGCGGGGATTCCACGTGTCTGCGCTCGGCAATGTGATGCTCACGGGGATCAACGTGCCGATCCGCGTCGGCGACACCACCGTCTTGCCGGGAGACCTGGTTGTCGGTGACCGTGAAGGACTCACCTTCATTCCTTCCCACATGGTGCCGGATGTCTATCGTCAGGCGAAGATAACCGAGTTGCACGATATCTGGACGAAAGACAAGTTCGCCACGGGCAAATACAAGTCGAGCGAGCTGTATCCGCGTCCCAAGGACCCGGCGTTGATCAAGGAGTATGAAGACTGGCTGGCCGCCAGGAAGAAGGAACTGGGCATCGAGTGAGGCTGGGCGGCTTGCTGGCAACCAGGAGGTGCGCCGGCCTCTCGGTCGCGGCCCTGGTGGGTCTGACGTTTCTCTCCCCTACGCCGCTGTGGGCTCAACTGGACGGCTTCGGCCAGGAACAACTCCTGAAGTACACCGCGCGCAACCCCTACGGACGTTCGCCGGACGGACGGCCGCATGTCCCGGACTACTGGCTGAAGCGGCTGCAATCCGCGTCGACGACCATCGCGGCCGAGGTCTTGATGGAAGCAGGCTATCCCAACCAGTGGGAAGACGGCTGGGCCATTCTGCATCCCGACAGGAAACTGATCGGACGGGCCTTCACGGTCCAGTTCATGCCGTCGCGGCCGGACCTGCAGGAGATTCTCGAGACGGACGCGGTCGAGGCCGCCAATCCGGAAGAGGTCCCGACTCCGGTAACGCAACGCGTCATGGAGATGTTCTCCCCCGGCGACGTGCCCGTTGTCGATGTGATGGGGCGTATCGAAGAGGGAACCTTCGGTGGCGATAACCTGATCTTCAGCATGTTCCTGGCGACGGGCAACGGCTTTGTCGTCGATGGATCGTTCCGTGACCTGGACGGCGTCTTCCCGATGAAGACGATGGTCTTCAGCCGCGGATACCACCCGGGAGTGCGCGGCAACGCGATCCTCACGGGTCTGAATGCGCCGACGCGGATCGGCAAGGTCACCGTGATGCCGGGCGACGTGGTGCTCGGCGACCGCATGGGCGTGGTGTTCATCCCGCCCCATTTGGTGCAAAAGGTCGTCGAGCGTGCAGACGGATCACCTGCTTTTTAACTCCCCTCAGGGGAGGCGTACGGTAAGAGATCGAGTCTCCTTGGAGCATCGGAAAGTTTGTAATACAGTCAACGTGAGACCCTAAAGTTTGACTTTCGGTTTTTTACCGACTCATTCAGAACCGCGAAGCTTGGATCGGAGTTGATGCAATGGCTGGCAAGACACACAAGAAGTCCACGAAGGCCGCAAAGGAGCCCGTCGCCAAGCGGGCCGGCGCGAAGCCGACCCTCCTTTCAGGCGGTAACCCTCAGATCGCCAAGGCCGACGGCGACTCCCCCGTGCAGGCCTACATCGCGGCCATGCCGGGCTGGAAAAGCGACGTCGGGCGCCGCCTCGACGCGCTCATAGTGCGCAGCGTGCCTGACGTATGCAAGGCCGTAAGGTGGAACTCGCCCTTCTATGGCATCGAGGGCCAAGGTTGGTTCCTGAATTGCCACGTCCTCACCCGCTGCGTGAAGGTGACATTCTTCCAGGGCGCGTCGCTGCGACCCATCCCGCCCGGCGCAGGCAAGGACAAGGACTGGCGTTGGATCAACATCTACGAGGGCGAACTCGACGAGGAGCAGATGGAGAAATGGATCCGGCAGGCGGTTGCCCTGCCCGGCTGGCGTGGGTTCTGATAGCGGCATCCCCATGAACTTCGGCTTGTGACAAACCAGAAGACCGGGTAAAGAGCTTCTTCGGCGGCGTTGACACCGGTTCGGATGTTTCCCGCTTGTATGATCCGCACACGGGCAGAGGAAAACTAGTCTGGAAACGTCCGGAGACGATACCGGATGAGGCTGAGTCTCACCGGACCACGACTAAACCAGGGTCAATTCAGTCCCGCTCTGCGATCCGCGCCCCGAAGAACGCCCCCACCGCGGCCAGCGGCAGGTTCAGCCAGCCCAGCCACGCAGGACTCCGCGCCGAAGCCATGGCCTCGAACATGCCGACATCTGCGGGACGCACTCCCTCGCCCTCCGGAACGTAGAAGGCCAACGCCAGCGCCCCGGCCACCAACAGCACGGCGATCAGGATCCAGACGCCGCGCCGGTCCGCAGCCACCTTCGAGCAAACAAAACCGCCTGTCGCCGCACCTGTCACGGCCACGATGATCCACCCCGCATTCCACGCCGTGGACGTGTCCCAGCTTTCGGGTCGGAACGAGCCTTCGGGCCCCAGGACCATCCACATTGCCACTGGCAGGACGAAGGAGACGATGGACACCGCGACGTAGCCCAGCAAAGCCGCTCCGAGATTGCGCAGAAATGTCTTCATCGCCCCAGTCCCTGAATGTTAGTCCTCCAACATCGCCAATGTCTCGTTACCTGCGCAAACAAAGGCCAAACGGGGCCGGATCATGGGGTTCCGTGATCCGGCGCGGGAAGAGTGACTACCCGGATGACCGCAGGAGAATACAAGATTGCATAACAGATTCTCGCACATGGCTTTATGAAATATATCCTGGTGGACTGGCCCGGCTGCTTGGCCGTCGAGCGAGACCCGGGGGGCCAGACAGATCCGTTGATCCGCCGCTCCCCGGATGCGCTCGGTGGTCTTTCCCTCAGCGGAGTCAGTCGGATATGGCGGCCGTCAAACATTTCCGCTGGAGCGAACCAGGTCACCACCAATGGTTTTTCACGAATCACGAGACACGAAACACGAATCACGGCCTTTTTATCGCGTGCTTCGCCCGTCAGATGGTGAAAAATGCAGGCCAGCCCCTACTGGAGATAGCCGAGGCTCCTGAGGGCGTTGCGATCCGCTTCAGTCATTTGAGACTCGCCTTCGGTCAGGGCGGTAGCCTCGTACCATCTCGCCAGCCGGGCGGTTTCTTTCTCGTAGACCGGGCTGTCGTCACCGAGGATACGTGGCTTGAGCTCCAGCGGGTCGGTCTTGAGATCGACAACGCGAAGCTCGTCCTCGTCCTCCGTCCAGGTGACCTTGCGGTTTTGGAAGATGCGTCCCATCCGCAACGGGTAATCCAGTTCGCCGCGCCAGAGCCACAGCCAGGAAATCCACTTGGGCGCGATCCACTTCTGCCCCGAGTAGACCGCGAAATGGACCGGCTGCTCGAGCAGCTTGCGCTCTTCGAGTAGGTGGTCGGCCAGGCTGCGGCCGGCGAACGTCGCGGGAATCTTCTGGTCAGGCTGGCTGCGGCGGACCGTCAGGTCGATGATGGTTGGAGCCAGGTCCAGCAGCGTAACGCGTTGACGCACCACTCTCCCTTCGGGCAGCGTGCCGGGCCATCGGAGGATCAGCGGTACGTGGAGGATGTTCTCGAACGATTGGCTGCCGTGTCCGCGAAATCCGTATTCGCCCAGGCACTCGCCGTGGTCCGACGTAAGAACGACCAGCGTGGAGTCGGTCAGTTGGCGCTTGTCGAGAGCGTCGAAAAGTTTCTGGAGATGGTAGTCGGTGTAGCGGATTTCGGAATCGTAGGTTCGGATGAGTTCGACCCGCTCCCGGCCGCCGTGGGGCGCCCAGCGGTCGGGGTTGCCGCTCGGCTCGTTCGCCTCGAATCCCTCGCGAAAATCGTAGGGCGAGTGGGGATCGAAATAGTGCACCCAGAGAAAGAACGGGGCTTTGGTGTCATGCGCCTCAAGCCAGGAGATGGCTTTCGGTGTGACATCCTCGGCCCAGCGGCTGGAATTGATGTATTGATAGGTACGGTTCAATTCCTCGTCGTAGGTGTCGAACCATCGGTTCAGTTGCGTCAGGTGGGCGGTGAGGGGCCAGGCGCTGACGAAAGCGCCTGTCTTGTAGCCGAAGCGGCGAAGGATCTGCGGCAGAAACAGGAACTTGGTGTTCTCGGCGACAGCGAAACCGTTGAGCTTTGCTCCGTGCTCCTGAGGGTAGCGGCTCGTGAACATCGAGTAATGAGAGGGGCCGGTGCGCGACGTGACCGTGTAGGCGTGCTCATAGCGCACGCCCTGCTCGGCGAGCCGGTCGATGTTCGGGCTGGTTTTGAGGTGGTAGCCGTAGCAGGAGAGATGGTCGGCCCGGAGGGTGTCGATGGTGATGAACAGGACGTTCGGAAGATGCGGGGGCGCGGCGTCCGGGGCGGCCTGCAGCGGCAGCAGCAGGAAAGCCGGAACGCACAGCGCGCGGGTCAGCATCCGGAAAGGGGCGGCGAGGATGCCGAGAACCGTGCCGGGCAGGCGAGCGAGGTCGCTCATCAAAGAGCCGCTGCCCGGCCCGACGATCAAAACGTCTTGGCGCATGATGAAGAACTGGAAGCAGTACGACACCACGGTGAAGGCGATGGAGGCCGCTATGCTGGCGTTGAGCGCCGCGGTGCCGCGCAGCCAGTGAACGAGATATTCCAGACTGTGGCTCACGAGCGGGATGAGAACCGCGACGGCCACGGCGCCCTGCCAGGCCGGCTTGACCAGCCGAAGCGATTGCGTCGCCGAGGCAAGCGCGCCGGCGGTCAGAACGCGATAGCTCCACTCGGTCAACATCGCTGCGGAAGCGGCCGCCAGGCCGACCTTGAGGTTGACGAAGAAATAGATTCCGCCGCGCAGCAAGGCGCTGAGCAGAGCTGACTTCCAGTTCCAGCGCCGGACGAGCAGTTCATAGGGATGAGAGACCAGGTGCCAAAGCGCCTCGCCGAGAGGGGTCGGCGTGGCCGGGATCTCGTTTCGCAGACTGCCCTCGGGAACGGGATTCGGCATGGTGACGGAAAGAGCCGTGCGGCCACGGCGCGCTTGGAGCGGCGCGCGCCGCTGATCGTTTGCCGCGATGTTACCGGCCCGTGAGTGAATTCCGGTTGTCGAAATGAAATAGACTCGGTAACGAAACCGCAGACGTACCCAAAAAACCAAGCCTATCACATGGGACGGCTCGCTTCCGTGGCTTTGCGCACAGCGATCTTGTTGTTGTCGGCGCCTCTCGGCGGGTTCGGCTTCGAGTTGCCGGTGATGCGTTCGGCCGTCGAGGCGGTCTTGCGCGAAGACGTGTCGCGGATTGTTGCGCGGTCGGGTCTTCCGCGGCGATCTCTGGAATTCCGGGTTGAGAGGCGACCGGCCGGCCCCCATCAGGTGGCGGTGGAGTGCGCCGGGAAAAGCACCGTGTCGCTCACCGTTCGCGCCGCCGATCAGGAGTGGGGGCCAGCGTTGTGCCTAGGAGCCTGTCCCACAGAAAAAGGGGGACAAGAGGTAGAAGGGAAGGAGCAA
>JAPPLB010000009.1 GCA_028819575.1 Bryobacterales bacterium
AAGTACGCCTGCGCGCGCCAAGCGGCTCGCGCCTTTTTCCTCCGCCCGGCTTGCACCTCGTCCTGACGGCCTTCTCACGCACTTCGCCTCGCTGCGTGGTGAGAATTGCAGGCTGGTTTTTGTCGCCAAACTTCGCTCCGGCGGTTTTCTTCGCCTGCATGGTTCTTGGGCCAGGCTCATCATTTTCTCTTCGGCAACGCAGACAAGATCGACATCGAAATTCCCGGAGAAAGAGCAGCCGGGCTCATTCGCTTCCGATTCAGATGGGGACAGGCTCTTTCGTGGACCCAGTGGTCCAGACCGCTGATTCGGATTGAACCGGCAGGTTGCGCTTCGGGTCTCGCTAAGGTACAAGTCATTGAGTGCCCCGCCCGCGTTCTCCGCTCACGCTCTCATTCCATTCTTTCTCTTTCAACCCCGGTTACGAGCGACTTACCGATGAGCGCGTAGTCGAGCGTGTTCGTGAACTTGATCGACGCGGCCGCAAGCGCGGCCTGGAGGCGATGGAACCTGAATCGGATGTCCTTGTCCGAATCGGGACGGAGCGCAACGGCCAGGGCAGAGTGACCAAGAACGGGTATGGCGTTCTGCACCTTCCGTGGCTCGTGAATGAGCACCCCGATTGGCCACGTATGATCGAACGCGAGGTCGCCGATATAGCGGCGGCCATCCGGGCGGCTCACGGTGTCCCGCTCAAGTACTTGATCTGGGCCGGCATGGGTGGATCTGCCGAGGACAAAGCGTTCTATCAGGCAGCAGGACTGCTCAAGGGCGGCGTTCGTGTCTATCTTCTCGACTCGACCGACCCGGCGAAACTGCGCGCCATCCTCGATCACATCCAGAAGATCGACAAGCAACCATTGACCAAAGCGCTGCGCAAGTGCCTGATCGTGGGGATGGCCATGGGAATGACCTCCTATGAGCCGGTGGTGAACCTCGAGAAGCTGGACGGCCTCTATCGCAAGCTCAAGATCTCCAATCAGTCGAACTTCGTCTACATGACGCTGCCGGACTCGGTACTGGACCGCTTTGCATCGAAACGCGGGTTCCGCCGGGTTCCGTTGCAGCCTGATGGAGGGAACACGACCGCCGGGCGTCACAGCGGGCCGTTGACGCGCGGCAGCCTGTACCCTCTTGCCCTCAACGGCTGCAAGCTGGATTCCTGGTTGCAAGCCACAACTTTGAGTAGCGGGGAAGTCCAAGCCGCTCTGCGACTGGCCGGTTTTCTGGATGCCAATGTGAGAGCCGGCCGCGACAAGCTGACACTCTTCCTCCCGAAAAAATGGGCTGCTGGCGCCGTCTGGACAAAGCAGGACTTCGAGGAAAGCCTCGGCAAGAGCGACGAACTCGGCATCAAGATCGCCATCCAGGAGAAACTGAAGTTGGCCAACTATCGGCCGTCGAAGGAAGAGACGCAGGACCGATGCTTCCTGGTCGTGAATGTCGCAGGCGAGCAGAATCCAGACAGCGCGAAGGTCGGAGTTCTACGCCGAGCCGGCTATCCGCTCGCGGTCCTGAAGCTGAGCGGAGAGGCGGCCGTCGCCCGCTACATGCAGTTCATCCATTACGTGGTGTTCGGTCTGGGCTATTTGTGGAAGATGAACTTCGTTACGCAGCCGAGCGTTGAGCTTTACAAGTCCATCGCAGCGCGGGTCCACGGCCAAGCGCTCAACCGGGGTGGCATCGAGAAGACTCCGGCATGGGAGCGGCTTGCGGACTCGCCGCTGCGATTGAAATGGCGGGGTGGGCTGACCGTCAACCTGGCGGCCCTCCAAAAGCTCGGCCTTATCCGCGACGACGACTTACGGGCCGAGCACGGAAACGCCGCGGCGGTCTACGCGGCGGCTCTTGACCGACTCGTTCGACAGGAGATCGTACGCTATGGCGAGCTGACCTATTTCGGAGACAGCCGCTATCATCGGCCCGGAATACAGTTGCGCCGGGCTCTTGACTCGTCGGCGGACCGTGTCTTTCGTTCCCGCTTGAAGATACCTGCCGACGTTTATGAAGGCCCCGCGATGAACCACTCCTACCACGAGATGATCATTGGGCATGGGGGAGCTTTGAGCACGATTGTTATCTGTGACGAGCAAGACACTTTCAAAAAGCTCGATTACAGCCCCGATTATCATCGGGCTCAGTGGCTCGCCACAGTGCTTGCCTTGCTCGAACGGGGCCGTCCGGTGATACCTCTCACCATTCGAGACCTTTCCGAGAACAGCCGCGCTGCTCTCAGAGAGTTCTTCTCAGAAGTCGCCAAGCGGCTGCCACCGGGGGGGAGGTAAGAGAGCCGTGAGAAAGATGAAGCTGGCCCGTGGGAAGAAGAAGAAGCAATCGTCCAAGGCCCAAGCCTTTGGCTGCTCCTTGGTCATCGTGATATTGCTCGGATTGTTTATCTGGTTCTTCACCGCGGCCGTGTCACCTTGAGATCCCGAGTGAAAATCAAGGGAAGCCGACGGCCCTGAGTCGGGGCCCGGTTCTGCCACTCCACCCCCAAAACCGCTTCAACGGGCGTGTTGATCGCGGAAGATGATCAAGGCGAAATTTTGCCCGAAGTGGTCGGTTTTTCTTCAGGACGCCTTGAAACTTCAAGAGACCAAGTCCGAATCGACCACCTCCGACCACTCCGATGTATTTGGGAGAGGGCCTTTTAACCACAAGATATAGTGCCTATCCTCCATCCCATACCACATCTATTACCCCACTCGTAAGTCCAATATTTTTTTAGAGATACAGCCCTTTTCCGCTTGACATCAGCGCGGTGATATGGGACTTTACTTGTGGTTAGAAGTGGTCAAAAGTAGACGATTCTGGCCCAGAGTGGTTGATCGTTCCTCCTCAGACGGTCCTCCGGTCTTGAAACATGTTCCGAGGTACGCAGACAGGGCGGGTAGACGACAAAGGCAGACTCAAGCTGCCCGCCCTGGTCCGCTCTCGGGTGGTTGAGGAGTACAGGGAACCGAAGGTGTTCATCACGAGTCTCGACGGAGAAGAGGTCAAGGTTTTCCCGCTCCGCGAGTGGGACGACGTGGAGACCAGCTTATCGAACAAGTCGCCTGACGGCAATGAGGCCGATGGCGAGATCAAGCAAAAGATTCTGTTCCAGGTGAATCGATTTGGAGCAGAGGAGACCTTGGACAACCAAGGCCGCATCCTTGTGCCCGCGGTTTTGCGGGAAGCCGCGGGCATGAGGGGCGAAGTCAAGATTTTGTGGCAGTCGAACCATCTATTGGTGATGAGCGCGGCGCGCTTCGAGGAAGCGGCCGAAGCGAATCGACTGACCGCGATTGACAAGCGTTATGCGGCGAATCTGGGGGTGTGATGATTGGCGCACTATCCGGTATTGCTGCCGCAGGTATTGGAGTTTTTAAACATTGACTCCTCCGGCCTTTATGTGGATTGCACTTTGGGTGAGAGCCGCTATGCAGAGGCGATCTTGTCGCGCCTTGACTCGGGCCGGCTCATCGCGATCGATTGGGACCGAGACGCGATTGAGCAGGCCCGAGGGCGGCTTCACGAGTGGAGCGGAAGAGTGAGTTTTCATCACACCAGCTACGGCGACATTGAAGGAGTGCTGGGCTCCGAGCGTCCCCAGGGCATCGTCGCTGACCTGGGGCTTTCGCGCAGACAGTTTGAATCCGGCGCGCGGGGCTTCAGCTTGCGGCGCAAGGGTCCGCTGGATATGCGGATGGACCGGAGACGGCTGCTGACAGCAGACGTGATCGTGAATCAGTACGACGAGCGGCGGCTCGCGGACTTGATCTTCGAGTTTGGTGAAGAGAGGAGAAGCCGAAGAATTGCCAAGGCCATTGTTCGGGGGCGGCCGATCCGCGATACGGCTCATTTGGCCGAGATCGTGGCTCGAGCCGTCCCTCGAACGCCTCGCATGAAGATTCACCCGGCGACGCGGACGTTTCAAGCGATTCGGATCGCCGTGAACGACGAATTGAACGAGCTGGACCGTCTCATCGAGGCAGCACCGCCGTTGCTGGCCCCCGGGGGGCGCATGGTGGTGGTCAGTTTTCACTCGCTGGAAGACCGCCGCGTCAAGCAGTCGTTTCGCCGCTGGGCGGATCGAGATCTGCTTGCGCTTCTGACGAAGCGAGTCGTCCGTCCGGGTGAGGACGAGGTCGCCGAGAACCCGGCAAGCCGTAGCGCCAAGCTGCGCGCGGCGGAGAGGACCAAGAAGTTATGGCAGCCCCTGAACTAGCGATCCCGGAACGGTGGGAGCCCCGGGAACCATCCGTCGGCCCCGTCGGAGTAACGAGGGCGGCCGGGCATCGAGTCACCCGCAGGCCCCTGCCGGAACCTGCCCGCGATGTGTTCGTGTACGACGGAGCCGGCGTGGGACGCGCCGACCGAGCGGGGCTTTCCCGGCGACCGGTTTCTTCCCGCCCGTTTCCCATGGAGAACGTATACTTCCACGTCAAGAATTTGGACAACTCGAACTTGCGGCGGCGGCCAGACCCGAGAGACAAGGTCATCTGGTCACGGTTGGTCGTCGGAGGATTGCTGGGCCTCGTCATGATGATCCTGACCTTCGCCCCGCGGCCGCTTTTGAGGCAGTCGGGGTATCGCCTCGAGAAGCTGAGCGAAACGCACCAGTCCCTGGTTGAGATTCAAGACCAGCTGCGCGTTCGCCAAGCGAGGTTGAGTGACCTTCGCCGGGTGGTGGACCTCGCCGGACGGCAGGGATTGGAGCAGACGCCACCGGAGCGTTTTGCCTGGCAGAACCGGACGATTTCACCGATATCACAGGAAGACGAGTTGGCTTGGGACCGGAGGAATGCCCAACCCTGAACGAGGTGAGAGCCAAAACTCTCTCTGACGGCTCGCCATCACGGCGGCCCGAGTAATCAGAGTCATTCATGGCAGGTCGCCGGAACAGAGACCGATCTCCCAGCGACCGGGGCTTTTGGACGCGGCTGCGCCTGTCGGCTCGCGCACTGCACGAGTTCCAGAGTCTTCCCCCTTTTCGACTTTTCGTATTCGCTCTGACGGCCGGCTTGTGGCTGACGCTGATCGTCGTTCGTCTTTGGGACCTTCAGATCCGTCAAGCTCCTCGCTTGGCCGAGAAGGCACAGCAGCAGCAGGAGGACGTGATCGAGATCTCCGCTCGACGCGGGCGCATCTACGACCGCAACGGCATCGAGTTGGCTCGCAGCACTCCGGTTGATTCGATCGGCATATTTCCCACCAAGGTAGGCGACCCCGAGCTTGCGGCAACGCTGCTCGCCGAGGTGCTTCGAGAAAACCCGAATTCCCTCAGAAAAAAGTTGAAGAAGAAGCGCTTTCAATGGGTGCGGCGCTTGGCGGAGCCGGGTGAGGCGGAGCGAATCCGGGAGCTTCCGCTGGCCGGACTGCATTTTGAAAAGGAGAGCAAGCGTTATTACCCGAAAGGAACCGTTGCGGCCCACATCCTGGGGGCCGTGGGTGTTGACCACATGGGTCTGGCAGGGCTGGAACAGACCTTCGAGGCCAAGCTTCGGGGCGTTTCGGGGCAGCGCTCGGTACAAGTCGACGCCCTGCAGCATCGATACGCAAGCCAAGTCATCCAGGAGCCGGTTCCCGGCTATGACCTGGTACTTACCATTGACCAGCGCATTCAAGTCACGGCTGAAAAGGAACTGGGGCGGGCCATCGAGGAAACGCAAGCAGAGGCAGGGACCGTCGTCGTGATGGACCCCGTCAACGGGGACATTCTGGGCATGGCGAACTGGCCCACCTTTGATCCCAATGATCGTGAGCCATCGAAGACGAACCTGGAGCATAGGAAGAACTACGCCCTGAGTCACATGATCGAGCCCGGGTCGACGTTCAAGGTCGTGACGGTAGCGGCCGGACTCGAGGAAAAGGTGACCACCCCGGAAGAGATGATCGACTGCGAGCGAGGGGGGATCTACCTGTTATCGCGTTGGATTCGGGACCACAAGCCGTTCGCACTGCTGAGTGTCGCGGACGTGCTGGCTCGCTCGAGCAATGTAGGGACCATCAAGCTGGGTCTGCGGCTCTCCCCCGAACGACTTCACCGCTATGCCCACGCCTTCGGCTTCGGGCAGCCGACGGGACTGCCCTTGCCGGGCGAGACAGCCGGCCTGCTGCGGCCCTGGGAACGCTGGCATCCGGCTGCAATCGGCTCGGTGGCGATTGGCCAAGAGGTGGGTGTGACCGCCCTGCAGATGGCGCGAGGCGTCAGTGTCATCGCTAACGGCGGCTCGCTCGTAACTCCCCGCATCATCGAATCCATCGTCAGCCCGCAGGGCGAGCGAAAAGAACCGGATGTTCAGGAGCCGTCTCGCGTTCTAAATCCTGATACATCGGCGCTCATGCGGGCGCTCATGGAAAGGGTCGTCCGGGAAGGCACCGGCCGCCGGGCGCGAACGCCGGGCTACCGTGTAGCAGGAAAAACCGGGACCGCACAGAAAGTGGATCCCGAGACGGGCCGCTATTCAACCAAGGATTATGTTGCGAGTTTTGTGGGGTTCGCTCCGGTCAACGCCCCCTCGATCGTGGTTGTGATCGTGCTCGATTCACCGGTCGGAATGTACTACGGCGGACAGGTGGCGGCTCCCGTGTTTCCCAGGGTCGCGACCGAGGCGCTGCGGTTCCGCGACGTGCCTCCGGAACTGCCGTTGGAGCAGGAGCCCGTTCGCCCGATTCCTGAAGAGTGGTGGGCGGACTTCGCGATCGAGGAGCCCGCTCATGACTGGCCGGGAAGTACGCAGGTCGAGTTCCCAGGCATCTTGTCGGATGAGGATGCCGTCGTGGTGACCGTCGCTTCGTTGACGGATTCCGCTTCACCACGGCTCGGGGCTGTGCCGCTGGTCTCCAATCTGACGATGGGCGGGGCGAATGCTACATCACCTCCGGAACCACAGGCAGTCGTCGAAGACACCATCGAAGAAGCAGAGCCGGCGGACATCAAGCCCGCTCGATTGACCGTGGTTGACGCGCGGCTGCCGGATTTTCGAGGCGAGACGGTGGATTCAGTAATTTCGCAAACCTCTTCGCTCGGCTTGGCGGTTCATCTTCGCGGCAGCGGCAGGGTATGGCGCCAATGGCCACCCGCTGGAACGCCGATCCAGCTTGGCGGGACGGTCACGGTTGATTTCCGGGTCGGAGCAAAACCATGAAGATCGGAGACTTGTTTGACCGGCGCGCCCTCTGTCAGACAGGGCTGCGGCACAAGTCGATCCATGGTCTGCAATACGACTCTCGCAAACTGGAACCGGATGATTTGTTTTTTGCGTTTCCCGGAGAGCATGTCGACGGGCATCAGTTCATCCCGGCGGCCTTGGATGCCGGCGCGGCGGCGATCGTAAGTCAACGCAACGCGCCAGCGCCGCACTCCGAGCAATGGATTCAAGTGCCGCATGACCGACAAGCACTGGCAAACGCGGCTTTGCGCTTTTATGGCCGGCCCGATCATCAACTCAAACTCACCGGCGTCACGGGAACCAACGGCAAGACCAGCACCGTCCATCTGCTCGATTCCATTCTTGAGAACGCCGGGCTGTTAACGGCCCGTTTCGGGACGATCGAGCACAAGATCGGCCGGCGGCACTTCCGGGCAGTGAACACAACGCCAGAATCGTTGGATATCGTTCGCTTTCTTGCCGATCTCGTTGCAGAAGGGGGCTCCCACGCCAGTTTCGAAGCGTCGTCGCACGCCTTGGATCTGGGCCGAGTCTACGGCTTTGACTTCCACACCGTCGTGTTCACGAACCTGTCTCGCGATCACCTCGATTATCACCAAACCATGGAGGAGTACGCTGCGGCGAAGCGCCGGTTGTTGCAGGGCGCCGGCGGAGAGACTCCCCGCTACGCGGTAATCAACAGGGATGACCCCGTTGGTCGGGAGTGGCTGGATACAAGCTCGTCGGAGACGCTGAGCTTCGGAGTGCAGCCGGGGGCGGATATTGTTGCCGAAAACGTGGACGTACGTCTCTCAAGCCTGCACTTTCGGGCCGCAACCCCCCGAGGATCTCTGGAGGTCCGATCATCGCTCGGAGGCGTGTTCAACATCAGTAATCTGCTGGCGGCGATCACAGCCGCGCTTACATTGGACATCGACCTCGACACGATTGGTGAAGGCATCGAAGCATGCCGCGCCGTGCCTGGCCGGTTCGAATTGATCGACGAGGGACAGCCGTTTATCGTGATCGTCGACTACGCACATACCGATGATGCGCTGCGGAACCTGCTCGAAGCCGCCCGAGAGTTGCTTGGTCGTTCAAATCGACCGGGGCGCATTCTGACGGTGTTCGGGTGCGGCGGCGATCGTGACCGCACCAAGAGGCCGGTGATGGGAGAAATTGCCGGACGTCTGAGCGACTTGGTAATTCTTACCTCCGACAACCCGCGTTCGGAAAATCCGCTCAACATCATCAATGACATCCGCGTCGGACTGGGTCGTGTCGAATCCAAGCATGAAATCGAAGCGGACCGGGCCGCAGCGATCCGCCGGGCTGTTTCTCAAGGGCAGGCCGGCGACATCGTGCTGCTGGCCGGCAAGGGTCATGAGACGACGCAGACCATCGGCGGCGAGGTGATTTCTTTCGACGACCGGGAAACGGTCCGAGGCGTGCTTCACGAACTAGGGTATGGCGTGCATTCCGAGGCTGGGTAACGCTAGGCGAAATGGGATCGTTTGATGCGGTTGGACCTATCGGACATTGCGAACATTCTGGAAACTTCGTTGCAAGGCCGGGCGGGCGAGGCTTCGGGCTATTCCATCGATTCGAGGACGATCGAGAGAGGTGACCTCTTCTTTGCCATTCGTGGACCCCAGTTCGATGGCCACGACTTCATCTCCGCGGCCTGGGAGGCGGGCGCCGCGGCTGTGGTGGCCGAGCGTTCCTGGGCGGTCACCCATCAAGTCCGCGGCCCTCTGCTTGCAGTCAGTGATCCGGCAGCGGCGCTGCGGCGGTTGGCGCGTGAAGCGCGGAGACGCAGGGGGTTTCCTGTGGTAGGCGTGACCGGAAGCAACGGCAAAACAACAACGAAAGACGCGATTGCGGCGCTGCTCGCGCAGCACTTTCTGGTTGCGAAGACGGAAGGGAATCTGAACAACGAGTTGGGCTTGCCGCTATCGATTCTGAGAATGCACGACGCGGCTGAAGTCGGCGTGTTCGAGATGGGCATGAACCATCGCGGTGAGATCACTGCGCTTGCCGAGATCGCCTCGCCGACGGTGGGTGTCGTGACCAATGTGAGTGAAGCGCACGTCGAGTATTTTTCATCGGCAGATGAAATTGCTCTTG
This sequence comes from Bryobacterales bacterium, assembly GCA_028819575.1. Taxonomy (GTDB): domain Bacteria; phylum Acidobacteriota; class Terriglobia; order Bryobacterales; family UBA6623; genus JAPPLB01. Next base: position 9,264 of record JAPPLB010000009.1, read on the forward strand.
CGAAATGGGAATTGATCGAGGCTCTTCCCGCCGACGGAACGGCCGTGCTCAATGCGGACGACCTGCGGGTGCGCGCCTTTCGTGACTCTCACGCGGGGCCGGTTGTGACATTCGGCGAGAGTGAGGAGGCCGACTTTCGGGCGACCTCAATCGAAACACGCGGAGCCGAAGGCGTACGGTTCACCCTCCTGCAAAGGGACGGTGGGAAGGCCGTTGGTTTTCAGAGCGGCTTGATCGGGCGGCACAATGTGCTGAACCTGTCGGCGGCGCTGGCGACGGCTTCGGTGTTCGGGGTCGATTCTCCGGATCTCGTCGATGCCGTGGCGCGCCTGCGCCCGGCGAGGCGGCGCGGTGAGACGAGGCGGCTGGGTGGCGCATTATTGATCGACGATTGCTACAACGCCAACCCGCGGGCCATCGAGGTCATGCTGAATGTATTAGCGGAAACACCGGCCACACGCCGCATCGCGGTGCTGGGTGAGATGCGTGAGTTGGGTGAGGCCGCGGAGGAACTCCACCGGCGCGTCGGCCGGGCCGCGGCCCGAGGCGGCATCGACCTCCTGATCGGTGTCACGGGCGCCGCTCGGTGGATCGTCGAAGAGGCGGTTGTTGCCGGGCTGCCGCTATCGCAGACTTCGTTTTTTGAGGAACCGGAAGAGGCCGGACGATTCGTGGCCGAACAGTTGCGGGCCGCAGATGCGGTGTTGTTCAAGGCGTCGCGAGGCGTGGCGCTCGAAAGAGCGCTGAGTGTTGTTGAGCGGCTCTGTGAGACTGCCGGAGGAAGAGCCCAGGGCTAGGCATCATGTTTTTTCACCTTTTCTTCGAGGAGCTTTTTCCGTATTTCAGCCCGTTCCGCGTCTTCAGCTACATCACGTTCCGTACGGCTGCCGCCAGCTTGATGGCGCTGGGGTTGGGCTTGATCCTGGGGCCCTGGTTGATCCGGCGGCTGCGGCAGTTCCAGGTCAGCCAGCCGATTCGCGAGGACGGACCCAAATCGCATTTCAACAAAGCCGGCACGCCGACGATGGGTGGGCTGCTGATCAACATCTCGATTCTGATGCCGACTCTGTTGTGGGCGAATCTTCGCAACGTCTACATCTGGGTTGCCCTGCTCGGGTTGGTCGGCTTCGGCGGCATCGGTTTCCTGGACGATTTCTTGAAGATTCGACGTGGGAAGAATCTAGGATTGTCCGCTCGGATGAAGCTGCTGATGCAAGTGGTTGTGACGCTTTTGATTGTCTGCATCCTGGCGTGGTTGCATGTCGGCGGGAGCTACGACACGCGGTTGATTCTTCCGTTTTTCAAAGGGGTGCAGCCGGAGTTAGTGATGCAACCCGCGCTGGAGCAGCCTTGGACGTATCCGCTGGCGTTTGTGGGCCTTTTTGTATTTCTGTTCGTGGTATTGGCGGGATCGACGAATGCCGTGAATTTGACGGACGGGCTGGACGGGCTGGCGTCTGGCCTGATGGTGATCGCGTCAGGAGCGTTCACGGTGCTGGCGTATCTCGCCGGGCATCAAGAGTTTGCGAGGTATCTCGATATCGCGCCCGTGCCGCAGGCTGCGGAACTGACGATCTTCTGCGGATCGATGGTCGGCGCGAGTTTGGCGTTTCTCTGGTACAACGCGCATCCCGCCGAGATCTTCATGGGGGATGTCGGCTCGCTCGGTCTCGGTGGAGCACTTGGAACCGTGGCGGTATTGATTAAACAAGAGATCCTGTTGCTGTTCGTCGGAGGCGTGTTCGTCCTGGAGGCGCTGTCGGTGATCATGCAGGTCGTAAGCTTCAAGTTGTCCGGCCGGCGGATTTTCAAGATGGCGCCGCTGCATCATCATTTTGAGGCACTCGGTTGGCCGGAGTCGAAGATCATCGCGCGGTTCTGGATCCTGGGCCTGGTCTGGTCCCTGCTGGCGCTGAGCACGTTGAAACTGAGATGAGGTGGCAAGGAAAACGCGTGCTGGTTGTAGGACTCGGAGCATCGGGGAAAGCGGCATCACGCTTTGCGGCGGTACGGGGAGCCCAGGTCACCGCGACGGACCGGCGCCCGCTGAGCGAGTTGAGTGAAGCAGCGGAAGAGATGGGAAAGCTGAACGTGCGACTCGAGTTGGGCGGACACTCCCAGAAGCTTTTTCTGGAACAAGACCTGATTGTGCCGTCGCCCGGAGTGCCTTGGAATTTACCGGAACTCGATGCTGCTCGACGGACCGGCGTCGTCGTAGCAGGTGAGTTGGAGATTGCTTCGAGTGCTCTCAAGGGGCCGGTGATCGGCGTGACCGGAACCAACGGCAAGACGACCACTACCTCTTTGATCGGGCACATCATCGAGACGGCGGGCTTGCCGGTGACCACAGGGGGCAACCTCGGAACACCGGTGCTGGAGATGGTCGATGCGTCGAGTGACGAGCACTGGAACGTCTTGGAGCTTTCCAGTTTTCAGCTTGAGGCGACCGCGACGTTCCCTGTACACATCGCTGTGGTCTTGAACGTGACGCCGGATCACCTCGATCGGCATGGCACTCTCGAGGCCTACGCGAAGGCCAAGGGCAAGATTTTCCAAGCACAGACAGCCACTGACCATGCGGTTTTGCACTTCGACGATCCGGTCTGCCGTACCTTTGCGCTGCAAACAGCCGGGGCCGTGAACTGGTTCAGCCGAACCGGGCGCAATGAACCCGGGGCGTGGGTCGAAAACGGATATGTCTTGTTGAACGGACAGCCCGTCACTGCTCTTCCATTGCTCATCCCGGGTCACCACAACCTGGAGAACGCGCTGGCCGCAGTGACAGCCTCTTCTTTGGCCGGCATCGGGCTTGAGGCGATGGCCAAGGGACTTCAGACGTTTCGAACAGCGGAACACCGGCTGGAATGCGTCGCGAAAATCAGTGGCGTTGCCTACTACAACGACTCCAAGGCGACGAATGTGGACGCAGCGATCAAGGCAGTGGAAACGTTTGATCGAGGGCTGTGGGTCATCTTGGGTGGCAGTGAGAAAGGTTTTTCGTACTCAGCACTCAGAAGGCCGCTGCGCGACCGGGCGCGCGGCGTGCTGTTGATTGGGGAATCCGCGCCGAGGATCGAGCGAGAGCTGAACGGAGCGGTACCGCTGATTCACGCCGGGACGCTGCTCGATGCGATGCAGTATGCCCATCGTCATGCCGAGTCCGGCGACACGGTTCTGCTCTCTCCGGCCTGTGCGAGTTTCGACCAATTCAAAAACTACGGAGAGCGTGGCTGGAGGTTCAAGGAGATCGTAAGGGAACTGCGGGAGAAAGCAGAAGCGAGGCTCTCAGGAGACAGTACGGAAGGACATGCCTAGATATCTACATTGCGATCGCGTCTTGTGCGGCACGGTGATTCTGTTGTCGTTTTTCGGGTTGGTCATGGTCTTTAGCGCCACTACGGGTGGCGAGGGCTCGTCGGCTCGATACGTGATCAAGCAGTCCATTGCGTTGGCGCTGGGCCTTGCCGCGATGCGGACGTTCATGTTTCTCGACTACCGGCACTGGCGACGTCCGCGTTTCGTCTTTCCCGTCGTCGGCATTTCCGTGGCCCTGCTGGTGGTAGTGTTCTTCGGCGCGCAGACGGCCAACACGTACCGTTTCCTGCGGTTTGGCGCTATCTCGTTTCAGCCCTCCGAGCTTGCCAAGATTGCCGTCATCGTATTCTTGGCCTTCTATTTAGACAAGCACGGCGACAAACTGAACGAATGGCGTACGCTGCTGGGCAGTTCGGCGATTCTGGGGGTGTTCGGACTGCTCGTGCTTGGTGGGCGGGATCTCGGCGGGACCATCATGCTAATCCTGATCGCCGCCGTGATGTTCTGGGTAGCGGGCCTGCGGTTGAGCTATTTCGTGCAGGCAACATTGGTGGCCCTGCCGCTTCTGGCGATCGCAGTATGGTTGGAGCCTTACCGCATCGAGCGCCTGATGGTGTTCCTTAACCCGGAATCCGATCCGGCCAACTCTGGTTTTCAGATCATTCAATCTCAGATCGCGGTGGGCTCAGGCGGTCTGTTTGGACAGGGTTTGATGGAAGGCCGTCAGAAAATGCGGTTTCTTCCTTTAGTGCATACCGATTTTATCTATGCCTTGATTTGCGAGGAACTCGGCTTCATCGCCGCAACGTTGGTCGTAGTGGCTTTCGGCGTTCTGTTGTGGCGAGGCGTAGTCGTTGCGTTGCGCGCGCCGGACCGATTCGGGATGTATCTGGCGATCGGCATTACAGCGATGATCGTTTGCCAGGCGATGGTGAACCTCGGCGTGGTGCTGGCGATGCTCCCGACCAAGGGCATGCCTTTGCCATTTGTGAGCTACGGCGGTTCGTCGGTCGTCATGTCACTGGCGGCATCGGGCATTTTGTTAAGCGTCAGTCGGCATGCTGGGTAATCGAATGCCAGGCGAGTCAGTCGATGAAGCGTGCGACGTTTTTGATTGCAGCGGGCGGAACGGGCGGACATGTTCTGCCGGGCATCGAGGTCGCCCGCGAGTTACGCGCGCGGGGACACGAATGTGTGTTCGTAGGCACGAGCCGAGGTCAGGAGACCCGGCTTGTCCCGGCGGCCGGATTTGCGCTGGAATTGCTCGAAACGGGTGCGCTCAAGGGTTTGTCGCTGCTCAACCGTCTCAAGACTGTGGCGGGCCTGCCTGCGAGTCTGTTGCAAGCAAGCCGCGTGCTCGATCGTTTGCGTCCCGGGGCGGTCCTCAGCATGGGAGGATACGCTTCGGGGCCGGTTATGTTGATGGCGCGTATGGCAGAGATTCCAGTTGCGGTGCTCGAACCGAACGTGAATCCCGGCTTGGCGGTCCGCTGGGCCGCTCCGTTCGTGTCGCGCGGCTTGGTCGCGTTTCCGGAAACTCTACCCTACTTCGCCAACGGGCAGGCCGAGGTGATCGGCATACCCATTCGGCGGGAGTTCTTCGATCTGCCCCGAAGAATACGACGCGAGCCTTTCGGCTTGTTGATCACGGGCGGCAGCCAGGGCGCTCATACCTTGAATACCGCCGCCGTCGAAGCCCTGGCGCTCTGGAAGAAAGGGAGGAGGCTCGCTGACTTGAAAATTTTTCACCAAACAGGAGAACGCGATCTCGAGACCGTGAGAGCGGCGTACGACGACTGCGAAGTGGACGCCGAGGTCGCGCCCTTTTTTCGGGATATGCCGCGGATCTTCGGCGAAGTCGACCTCGTTATCTGCCGAGCCGGAGCCTCGGCAGTGGTTGAGTTGTGCGCCGCAGGCAAGGCCTCCATCCTGGTCCCGTATCCGTATGCCGCCGATCAGCATCAACTCTTGAACGCACGCGCTCAGAGCGCTGCGGGCGCCGCGGTCCTTGTTGAAGATCATGCGCTGACAGGCGATCGACTCGTTCGCGACGTCGAGCAGCTTTGGGATCAACCCTCCACCCTTGTAAAAATGGAGGAATACTCCCGTGCCCGTGCAAGACCAGGGGCGGCGAAAAGAGCGGCACTACTGTTGGAGAGTCTGGCCGGCATTGCCGGCAAAGCCTAGTTGGGAGGGTTCATGTTCTTCGAGGAGATTGCTGTTACGCACCGACACATGCACTTCGTTGGGATCGGTGGGATCGGCATGAGTGGACTGGCTGAGATCCTGATGGACCTTGGATACGAGGTCAGCGGCTCCGATTTGCGGTCCACGGACATTACGAAGCGTCTGGAATCACTCGGCGCGACGGTTTTTCAAGGCCACGACGCGGAGAACATCGGCACCTCTGACGCAGTCGTTGTGAGTACAGCGATTCAGGAGTCGAACCCGGAGTGGGCGGCAGCCGTTGCGGCGCGAATTCCCATCATCCAGCGCGGTGAACTGCTCGCGGAATTGATGCGCTTGAAGTATGGGATCGCGATCACCGGCAGCCATGGCAAGACGACGACGACATCGATGGCCGCCGCGATTCTCCATTCGGCGGGCAAAGATCCGACGGTTGTTGTCGGTGGTCGTGTCGACTCCATCGGGTCGAATGCGCGGCTCGGCAAGAGCGACTTGCTGTTGGCTGAAGCAGATGAGAGCGACGGCTCCTTTCTGCGATTGGCTCCAATTTTGGCTGTGATCACAACATTGGATCAGGAGCACCTGGACCACTACGGCACTTATGGAGCACTGGTTGACGGTTTTGTGGATTTCGCGAATAAGGTACCCTTCTACGGCGCGGTGCTGCTGGGCATCGATGACCCGCAGGTGCGTTCAATTCTGCCTCGGATTCACAAGCCGATGCGCACCTACGGTACGACGCCCGACGCCGACTTGGTCGCGGACTCGATCTCTTGCGCGCATGACGGAAGCCGCTTCCGCCTGACATACCGCGGTGATGACCTCGGGTGGTTCCAGGTCAATAGCCTTGGCCGCCATAACGCCAGCAACGCGGTGGCCGCCGTTTTGGTGGGTTTGGAGCTAGGGCTGGAACCGGATGCGATCCGGACAGGACTGCGTTCTTTTACGGGTGTCGATCGGCGGTTCCAGACCCGCGGCACCGCGGGAGGCGTTACCGTGATCGATGATTACGGCCACCATCCGACAGAGATCGCGGCGACCCTCGCAGCGGCGAAGACATCGGCCTTCGAGCGGGTGCTTGTTGTCTTTCAACCCCACCGTTATACGAGGACTGCCGCACTAATGGACGAGTTTGCGTGTTGTTTCCGTGAGTGTGACCGCCTCTTTGTCGTCGATATCTACAGTGCCAGTGAAGATCCGATCGAGGGTGTGAACTCGGAAGAGTTGACGCGTCGGATTCAAGCCACTGGCCAGACGGCAGTCCAATACGTAGCGTCGATGGGTGCAGCCATAGAGGCAGCGGCCGCAGCCGCGCAAGAAGGCGACGCGATCGTCACTCTTGGCGCCGGAAACATCTCGCAGGCCGGGCCGCGGCTGCTCGAAACGCTGGCAGCCGTTAAAGAGAAGGTACGAATCTCGAACGAGGGTCTCAGGTAAGGAGGCGGACGAGAACGAATGCCCAAAAAAGCCAAACTGTCAAACCAGGGAGAAGGCCGCGAGGAGTCCGCCGCCTATCTGCGCCGTGCCAAGCCTGTGAACGTGCGGCGAGGGACGGCCGCATGGGCGCGCCTGATTGCGCGATGGAGTGTTCAGGGACTCGTTGTGTTTGGCCTTGTGTTCGCTGCTCAGCATGCGATCGGCCGCTACGTCGAAGCTTCGCCTTCCTTCCGGCTTGGTGCCGTCGAGAACTGTTTGCGCGTCACCGGACTGCGGTTCGTCGGCGAATCGGAGATACAACGAATCTTCGAATCCGAACAAGGACGGAGCATGGCGGCAATTCCGACGCACGCACTTCAAGCCAAGTTGCTGGCGATGCCATGGATCAAGCAAGCACGTGTTCTGCGTGTCTGGCCGAGCCAGATCTGGGTGCACGTCGAGGAGCGGCAACCGGTTGCCTGGGTACGGAAAGTGGGTTCGGCGGATTTCACGAGCCCCCGGCTCGTGGATCGACACGGCGTTTTTCTCGATCCGACGAGGGATTTTGATCTTGAGTTGCCCGTCGTCTCGGGTCTCGACGACGGGATGTCAACTACTGAGCGGCTCAGCCGTATTGCTCTGCTGCAAGATCTTATGAAAGAGCTGGGTCCTGAGCGTGCCCAGGTGTCGGAGATCGACGTTGCTGACTCGTCCAACGCTCGTGTTCTCATCCTTTATGATGGTGATGTCGTTGAGCTGCAATTGGGAGCCGCAAGGTTCCGTCACCGCTGGGAATTCTTTCACAAATACGTGCGAAGTTGGAAGAAAAAGTACGGCCGGATCGGGTCCGTCGATCTGCGCTTCCAGGGACAAGTGGCTGTCCGTAGAGTGGATTCCTGAGGAATGGCAAAGAGTAACGGCTATTTCGTAGGGCTGGACCTCGGGAGTTACCGTACGCGGTGTCTGGTGGCTGTCGAAGAGGATTCGCATCTGCGCTTCATCAGCCATGGATCCGCGCCTTCGCAAGGTTGGGCCCGAGGTGTGATTGCGGACCAGGAACCAGTGCTGGCCTCAGTTGAGGCCGCGATCGAAGAGGCGGAACGAAACGGCGGTTTGGTCATCGACGCGGCGGTTGTCGGCGTGGGGGGCGGTCACATTAGCAGCAATGTTTGCCACAGTTACGTGAACTTGCCGGCCAGGGGGGCTGAGATTTGCTCCGAGCACGTCGAAAACCTCTTCAAAGCGGCCTCGCAGGCTCCTCTCAGTGATGATCGGACCGTCATACAGGTTGTACCGCTGGAGTTCACCGTTGACCGGCAGGGCACGGTCAAGAATCCACGCGGTATGAAAGGACGGCGACTCGACGGCCATGCACAACTGGTGTCGGCTGCCGCGCACGCCCACAGTAACATCCACGCCGTGGTGAACCGGGCCGGCATTGTCGTCGAGGAGACGGTGTTCGAGGCCTTTGCGGCCGCGCAAGCAGTGCTGGAAGAACAAGAGCGCGAACTGGGCGTCGCCGTAGCGGACATGGGCTCAGGTTCGGTTGATCTCGTGGTCTACCTCGAGAACAAGCTGTGGCTCGCGACCGGTGTCGCCATCGGAGGTGATCATTTCATCAACGACGTTGCTGAAGTGATGCACACTTCCCGAGCCGATGCAGAGATGCTGATCCAACAATGCGGCTGCGCAGTGGTCGACGAAACCCCTTCGAACGTTTCGGTCGAAGTGCCGAACTTGCTTGACGGTCAGCCCCAAACCTATCCGCGGCGTCTGCTGAATGGCATCCTTCAGGCTCGCGCCGAGGAATTGTTCAAGATGATGGGAGAGGAACTCCGTCGTATCGGTGTTCACGATCGGCTGATCGGCGGCCTGGTATTGACAGGTGGGCTTGCCGCGCTCGCCGGTGGGTGCGACGCGGCCGAGGACGTATTGGATTGCAGCGCTCGCATTGGACTGCCCTTGCGCATAGAAGGTCTGCCGGAGGAACTCGATCAGCCGGGTTGGGCGACAGCACTGGGCTTGGTACTCTACGGACAACGATTGCGTCTGCACGGCAGGGGGCGCCGCGAGAAAGCTAGGGATTGGCTGAAGGCAATCTTTCGATTGAGGGCTGGGCAGCATTCAAGGGAGCGGGGAACGACCCGATGGCAAATGAAGGCGTGAAGTTTACGTTTGACGAGAAAACAGACTCCAACACACGCATCAGAGTGTTTGGTGTAGGAGGTGCAGGTTGCAATGCCGTCAACCGGATGATCGAGGCGGGCATCAAAGGCGTGACCTTAATCGCGGTCAATACTGACGAACAGGCGTTGCTGGATTCAAATGCCGATATCAAATTACAAATAGGCCTTCGGTTGACGCGAGGCCGCGGAGCTGGCGCCGACCCGGAAGTGGGGCGCGCGGCGGCGCTCGAAGAAACAGAAAGGCTGATCGAGTTGCTGGAAGATTCGGACATGGTGTTCGTCACCACCGGGCTCGGTGGAGGGACAGGTACCGGGGCCGCTCCGATTATCGCTTCGCTGGCTAGCGAATTGGGTGCTCTGACGGTCGCTGTGGTCACAAAGCCGTTCGCCTTCGAGGGCAGGCAGCGGATGGCCATTGCCGATAAAGGTCTGGCCGAATTGGCAGAAGCCGTCGACACGATCATTACGATTCCCAACGAGCACTTGATAGAGGTTGTCGATCGCGGCACCAGTTTCTTCGAGGCATTCCGTATCGTCGACGATATTCTCCGTCAGGCCGTACAGGGCATCAGCGACATCATCATGATCCCGGGCATCATCAATCGCGACTTTTCTGATGTTCGGGCGATTATGCAAGGCATGGGATACGCCGTGATGGGCACGGCTGTGGCGGAAGGAACGAACGCCGCGATCGAGGCCGCGCGCAATGCCATGGCGAGTCAATTGATCGAGGATGCCGGCATCGAAGGCGCTCGGGGGCTGCTGATCAGCATTACCGGGTCGTCGCAACTGGGGCTGCATGACGTGCATGAGGCGACATCAGAGGTGCAGAAGATCGCTGATCCCGAGGCCAATATCATCTTCGGGGTTGTGCAGGATGAGTCGATGGGCGCCAAGGTTAAGATCACCGTCGTGGCGACAGGCTTCCGCAACGACGGCATCGTTGCAGATCGCAAGATCACAGCGGAATCAGCCGCGGCTAGCGCCGAGATTCGCCAGATGCTGCAACAGGCTGCGGCAGCGCGCGGCAGCATGCATGCAGTCCCGGAACCCGACGAAACCGAGCCTGAGCCCGATGAGTTTCCCCCAACGGAGTCCGCAGAGAGTCAGGCAGAGGAATCGACGCTGACGGAAACGGACCCCGATGAACTTGAGAAGCCTGCCTATCTTCGCCGGCAGATAGCGTTCGACTAACGGAAGTACAACCCGACACCGGAGTTATTTGCTCCTGGATGCGCGAGGGCGCGGGTTGACGCCCCCCTCAACCTTCTGTCGGGTGACTTGTTTAAGCCGCCGTTCGTTTATCTCTGAGCTTTGAATTTGAATCTCGGTTGATCTGCTCAGATAGCTCCTTTATGATAGTTTTCTTGCCGGTAGGGCCAGTGGGTTCGGGGCCCTCGTTAGCCCGTTCCCCTTTCTGTTTTGAAGCGTGATTGAATTTCCGCCCATACGGGCATCGAGGTGTTGTCGATGTTGATGAAGCGAGGGTTAGTTGTTGCCATGACGGCATTGGCCGTGCTCCTGGGTGCGTGTGCGACCGAGGAACCCCGCGATTTGGTCTTTCAGGCCATGGCCGAGCCTTTTCTCTACGAGACGTTGACTCTAAACCCGATATACGCGACGACCTTGGGCTATTACGTTCACACGCCGGTGGGCGAGGATGGGGAACCCGCCGGCCCCGAAGTCCGTCTCGACGAGATGCTGGATGACTTCTCAAGTGACGCGATTGCCAAGAAAATCGCGTCGATGAAGGACTTCCGGGTGAACCTCGACGTGGAGATCGATCGGGATCAAGAACTCAGGATGCATCCGTTCGTTGACCATGCGGTGGTGAACAACTACATCGACCGGACGCTGTTCGAGCTTGAGAGAGAACGAGTCCACGAACACAATCCCAGGATGTATGTCGAGCTTCTCGGAACCGCCCTTCACACGCTCATGGTGCACGAGTATGCGCCTGCGGCCGAGAGATACAAGCATTTGATCGGGAGGCTGCAGAAGGTCCCGGTATTTCTGGATCAGGCAAGGGCGAACCTGAAGGCGTCCCCCGACGTTTGGATCGACGTAGCTATCCAGGAGAACCAAGGGGTCATCAACCTGGTAGAAAGGGCCATTCCCGCGGAGATGCCAGCGGACCTGAAGGCGGATTACGATGCCGCGGCCGGCCCGGCGCTGGACGCTCTACGAGGATTCGAGGACTTCCTGAAGAACGATTTAGCGAAGCGTGGCCGGCATGACTGGCGTCTGGGCAGTCAGCTTTACGCCGAAAAGCTGAAGCTGATGCTCAACACCGACAAGACCCCGGACCAACTCCTCCAAGAGGCAGAGTCCGCGCTCCAGAGCAGCTATGACCAGATCATCGAGAAGGCGCAGCCGATGCACCGTGCCATCTATGGCGGGCAGCGGCCGCCCAACAATATCGCACTGATGAACGAAGTGCTCGAGGTCGTAGCGGACGATAACCGGCTTCGGAGCGGCGGCCAGTTCATCGACCAGATCCGGAAAGACATGAATGAGTTAAGCAGCTTCGTGGTGGACGCCGGTCTGGTCAATGTGCCGAGGCGCAATAATCTGCAGGTGATCGAAACTCCGGAATTCATGCGCGGCGTATATTCAGTGGCGGGATTCGTGAGCGCTCCGCCGATGAAACCGGAATTGAGTGCCTTTTATTGGGTGACGCCGATTCCATCGGATTGGTCGAGGGCGCGAACGAGGTCGAAGCTGCGGGAATACAACCTTTTCAAGTTGAAGCTCCTCTCCGCGCATGAAGGCATACCGGGACACTACCTCCAGACGGAGTTCGCGAATGAAGGCTTCACCGACCCTGAGGCGCCCGACCCGGCTCCCGAGTTGAGCCGGCTGTTGCGGGCGGTTTTCCCCGACCCGAGCTACGTCGAAGGTTGGGCCAGCTACATTGAGCATGTCATAGCAGACGCAGGCTATCAGGAAAGATCCGACGAGTTCCAGATCAACTGGCTGAAGGAACAGCTCAGGATCCAGGCCAACGCGGTTCTCGATATCCGCATGCATGCGATGGACATGAGCGATGACGAGGCCGCCGAGTTGCTGCGGGAACGAGCCTTCCAGGAATCGGAAGAGGTCCGCGGCAAAATCTTGAGAGCCAAGCTGACCTCGGCGCAGTTGTCCCTCTACTATCACGGCTGGCAGGAATGGCTGAGGGTAAGGGAGCACTACCAGAACACGACGCAGGACTTCAGCCCCACTTCCTTCCATGACAAGGCGCTCCGGAATGGGGCCGCACCGCTGCCGGAGATCGGTTACATCACCTCGAAAGTGCCGATGGACTAGCCTGCATGTCTCACCACGTGGCGAGGCGAAGTGGGTGAGAGGGGCGTCAGGACGAGGCGCGAGCCGCTTGGCGCGCGCAGGCGTACTTGAACAGTACGTCGAGCACGGCAAGCAAGCGCAACGAAGTCCTGGCATTCGTATCGCGTGCTTCGGCCGTCGGGTGGTGAGAAATGCAGGCTAGTTTTTCCTCCGCCCGAGTGCGGATCATACAAGCAGGAAACATCCGGACCGGTGTCAACACCGCTTGACCCGGAGGATTTCACATCAGAGTCGCTCAGCATCTCGAAACAACGAACCGGAGGCTGGCTCCACAGGGCCGGCGTGGTTGCTTTGCGGCCGTGGCGATCCAATCCCGCGCTATTCGGCGGTGGCGGCGTGAACGAGGGGCTTGGGTTCAAGGGCCGGCTGCTTGATGGTCTGAGGGTCACGCCAGGCATCGAACACTGAGACCTTGTGCACGCAGGAGATCGTGCAGCGGGGGGCGCAGGATTTTTTGGTGAGATAGGCCTGCCGGATGTGCTCGATCTTGTACTTGGCGAGCGGAATGGCAGGGTAACCGCGTTGCTGCGAGCAATAGTGGACGAGGCCATCCTCACAGATGTAGAGGTATCGGCCTCCCGCTCGACAGCGCCAATCATTAGGCTCCCCGGCGGCGATCTTGTTTTGGAAGCCATCGATCCGACTGTAAGAGCGCTTCCCAAGAGCCTTGATCTTGTTGACCACACTGCGTTCGATGTTGCTGAGAGCCCGAAGCTGACCGGAGCCGTCATGAATGATGCCAACGGTGCTCGTGAAACCCAATTCATGAGCACGGCTCGAGATTCGGTAAGCATCCTGGGGGTCCACGACCCCGGCTCCGATCACCGAGTTGATGTTGACATCGAAAGCCGCGTGCTGAGCGAGTAGCTCCAGCTTTTTGTCGAGCACTTTGAGGCTCTTCTTCGAGACTTCGTCGGGCTGAATGTTGTCGATGCTGATCTGCAAATATTCGAGTCCGGCTTCGTTGAGCCGTTCGATACGGTCTTCGGTGAGCAGATAGCCATTGGTGATCAGGCTGGCGATGATGCCGTGCTTTCGAGTGTGACGGATCAGATCATCCAGTTCCGGATGCATCATCGGCTCACCGCCACTGATCGTCAAGATGCTCAAGCGCAGCCGCGCCAGGTTGTCGACGCGTCGGCGAAGCTCATCGAGCGGAACCGGAGCGGAAAAATTGTCGAACTCGTTGCAGTAGGTGCAGGCGAGGTTGCAGCGGCGGATCGGAATCAAATGAGCCAGAACGGGATGATCCGTGTCACTGAGACCGCGCGCGATCATGCGCAACTCCCGCAGACGTCGGTGCACTGATCCTGCCCTTCGTTGTATTACTTTCAACATTTGCTGATGATGTCGCGCCTGGTTCAGTTCACCACGATCTGCTTGGCGTCGCAAGCGCTTTTTGCTGAACGGCGGATTATCGCACTGAAGGGCCGAACCGGACTCGGGAGCCGACTCTACGCGTCATCGAATCCAATTTTCGCAAAGAGGGTCAGTATAGCGCTATCTGGGCGCTTTGCTCCAGAGGATGGGGAGTTGCCGGGATGTAGATGTCTGGCGGTTGTTGTCGGATTGGGCCATTTCCCCGTTTCTCTCTTGAAGAGTTGGATCTCTCGCGCGAGACGCGATGACCGCCAAAGCTGGTTGACTGGACATCTGGTGCACCGCGCGAAGCATGCAGGTTTGCTCCGTGGTGGGCTGCTCTAGCGGACCAGGACGACTTCGGCGAGGTCACGGTCGAGGTGGACGCAATATCGGCCATCAAAGGGGTGGACCCAGATGCCTTGCTCCAGGCCGGCGTTGGGGAAGTCGGCGGGGTCGTCGAAAAGCTGCCCGTCCGTGTGCTCGAGTAGTCTGCTTAGAGGGCCGATGTGGATGTGAGCGTGGCACTGGGTTCGGAAGAAGTGGCCGTTGGCAGCAAGTCCCCATCGGTTGGGATAAAGTTCCTTGGCTTTCTCGATCGCAGCCCGCCAGTATCGGCTTCGTTCGCCGTCCGACAGATTTGAGGGACCTTGTAGATCTCGGCTATGAGCTTTCGGAAGCGCGAGGTAGCGGTTGGGCTTGTGCGGGTTGATGTCTTTCAGGAAGTAGAACTCCGCGTCCTCTTCCTCGGCGGTGCGGCAAAGCCCGCAGACTCGGCTGGCGAGTGTCTCTGGCCGGGAGTGATCGCACGGGCAACCCACGACCGGCGGGATGCCCACGAGCACGTATGACCCCAGGCTCAGTACGGCGAACAGGACCAGGCCGCGCCTCACTGTTTCAGGATAGCTTGCATCGATTGCAGCGTGACGGCGCTTTACGGTGCCTCCAGGAGCTGTTCGTGGGTTTTGAGGAGAAAGGTGTCGGTCATTCCCGCAAGATAGTCGCAGACAATCCGATGCAGCGGCTCCTCCTCAGCCTGAGTGAGATAGGCTCTCGGCAACGCGGCGGGTTGTTGCATGAAGAACTCGAACAGCCGGGAAAGCTTGTCACTGGTATTATTCTGCTCCGCCGCGAGGCGTGGTGATTGGTATACGTCTCGCCAGAGGACGGCGCGTAATTGTTGAGAGGCTTCGGTCAGTTCTGGATCCAGACCGGCCAGCCGATGTGGACAGCATCTGATGTCATCGGCTGATTCGACACCGGAACGCTCGGCGGCGCCGCGGGTTCCCTTGATCAAGCCCTCGACGAAGGCGTTGTAAAGAGCGCGCAGTGCTTCGTGGAATACAATCTTCGGGGCGGCATGAGGGAAGGTGCTTTCGGCTTTTGTGAGGCATCGACCCAAAAAGCTGACCTGCTCACGTACTTGGTCTGTGGTGAGAAGACCGGCATCGATGGCGTCGTCGAGATCGGCGCAGTTGTAGGTGATTTCATCGGCCGGGTCGAGGAGTTGAGCTTCGAGCGGCGGCTGCTGATCCAGTAGGTACTCCGCGAGATCGGGAAATTCATTGGCTGAGTAGTCGGAGGAGTGCTTGACGATGCCTTCGCGGACTTCGAAGGTCAGGTTCAAACCCCGGAAGTTGGCATAACGGTGTTCGAATTGCTCGACAATGCGCAGGGCATGCAGGTTGTGGTCGAATCGGCCGCCGTATTTCCGCATCTGGAAATCTAGGACGGCTTCGCCACTGTGACCGAATGGTGGATGCCCGATATCGTGGGTTAGCGCAAGGGCCTCGACAAGCTCTTCATTCAACTCCAGAACCTTGGCGACGGTACGGGTGATTTGCGAAACCTCGATCGTGTGCGTCAGTCGGTTGCGCAGATGATCGGAGTTCGGAGCCGTGAAGACTTGGGTTTTGTACTGCAGCCGGCGGAAGGCCCTCGAATGGAGAACGCGGTCTCGGTCACGCTGATATTCGCCTCGATAAGGGTGCCGCGTCTCGGGATAACGTCGTCCGCGGCTGCGCTCGTTCGGAAACCGCAAGCGGGCCAGCATGAGTGATCCGAGAGGCCTAGCAGGCCGTGGTGAAACTCCGCGTAGCGCCGAAAACGGCCCGCGTTGCATCGAGAGCGGCCCGCGTAGCAACAAGAACAGCGCTACGCCCGGCTGACAAGGCGCGACGAGGGAGCATATTGGACATATTCGACCGAGGAGCAACGCAGTTCAGCCGGGATGCATCGCCGCTCGAATGCAGCGAGGGTTTCACCACGGGCTAGGACTGTGGAGGCGGGGCCGCCGGCGTCGTCGTCGGCTCCGTCATCACTCCTAGACGACTCTCCAAACTGGCGCGCAGGCGAGCCGCCATCTCGCGGCCGGCTCCATTGCGCTCCTCGATAGACTTGACGAGCTCCAGAGCCTTCTGTTCGTCGGTGGCCAGCAGCGCGTCATAGAGGCCAAAAAGCTCGATTCGCTCCTTGGGCAACATCTCGGTGGGGTTCTCCACAAGGTGTTCGTAGTGCTTGAGCGCTTCTTCGCTTTGGCCTTCTCTTTGAAGCTGATCGGCGAGAGCCTTGCGGGCCAGGGCGGAGACTTCGTCGTCAGCATGATCGAGGAAACCCTCAAGCAGCGTCTTGGCCTCTTCCGGATCGCCTTCAGACACCTCGTAGAGTGCGAGGTGCAGCCGGGCGATCTCGCCTTCCAAGCGGCCGGCATAGTCCTGGGCAACCTTGTTGAGCGGCTCCTTGATCTTCTGCTCTTTTTCTTCAATTGTTGGCTCGAAAGACAAACTCTCCGGGTCCGAATCGCGAGAGTCTAAACCGTGGTAGTTGATCAGCGCTTCCTGCAAGGCGATCCTCGCTTCATTAGCGAGCTCATTCTGATAGCGATAGAAACCGACGCCGGCAACAACCAACAGGACTACCGTCACCACTGCGCCTGTGATCAGCTTGCGGTGTCTCGTAAACAGGCCGACGGCTTCGGTGACTTCTTCGACGAACCGGTCTTGCTTGAGTTGCTTTCGAGTAAGCCTAGCCACAACAGCGCCTGATGAAGGGTCGGGAGGAACAGGAAGCGGGTGGTTGTTTTACGCTCAGGCGAACGTTCTTTCGTTCCTCGAAAAGCCGCCTGACTATGGGAGTGATACTAGCAATGCGGAGAAAACTCTGTCAAACGACGGGCAGGTTTGTGCATGGAAGAGACTCGTCGGCGAGCGCGTTGAACGTGCGCCCCCTGGCTGGGTCCCACTCCTGGTTGCGGGCTGATGGAGTGATTCGTGGAAGGCTGCGGGCATCCGTCCCGAGGCAGTGTCGGGGGTTTGAGTCTTAGCCTGCATTTCTCACCACGTGGCGAGGCGAAGTGGGTGAGAGGGCCGTCAGGACTAGGCGCAAGCCGGACGGAGGAAAAAGGCGCGAGCCGCTTGGCGCGCGCAGGCGTACTTGAACAGTACGTCGAGCACGGCAAGCAAGCGCAACGAAGTCCTGGCGGTCGTATCGCGTGCTTCGACCGTTGGGTGGTGAGAAATGCAGGTTAGGGCCACCCTGGAACCCTCTCTTGACAACTTGGGATGGCGCACAGGATACTAAGGCCCTTTGCAATTCCGTTTCAAGTAGTCCACTCTCTCCCGGCACGTGACAAGCAACAGCCCCGCCACACTCGCTGAACTCCGCGAGGGAGAGGAAGCCTGTCTGGACCGCATCGATTTGCCGGAGCCGGAGGCCCGGCGGCTGATGGAACTGGGGTTTCTTCCAGGGACGCGGATCGCCGCAGCCCGGTCCTCTCCCTTCGGCGACCCGCGAGTGTTCCGAGTCGACGGTTCGGAAGTGGCCTTGCGCCGCGAGACGGCGGCGCGGTTGATGGTTCGCGAGTCTGCTGATATCCGAGGTGGATGAGCAACGTGCCGTCGAGTTCCGCTGTCGTTGCCGCACATGCTCCAGAGGCATCGAGCGCCTCTCGGACGGTCGCGCTGGTGGGGCCGCCGAACTCCGGGAAGTCAACTCTCTTCAATCGTCTGACCGGGCTGCGGCAGAAAGTGGCCAACTACCCCGGAGTGACGGTCGAGAAGCGCCTCGGCCGGACGAGTCTGCAAGGTCAGGACGTACTGCTTGTCGATCTGCCCGGGGTGTACAGCCTCGAGCCGCGTACCGAAGACGAGCAGGTCACGCATGACTTGCTTCGCGGCAGGATGGACGATGTTCCCAAGCCGGACGCGGTCGTGTTGATCGTCGATGTTACGAACCTCGGGCGGCAGCTTACGCTGGCGGGGCCGATCTTGAGCTTGGGCCTTCCGACGCTGGTCGTCCTCAACATGGCGGACGACCTCAAGCGTCGGGGCGGGACGGTGGATGTCGACGCCTTGGCAGAGCAGGTGGGGACGCCTGTTGCGCTGGTCAGCGCACGCACCGGCGAAGGCCTGTCGGCCGTCGGAGAGTTTCTTCAGGGCGCTCTTGGCGTGCCGCGGCCGGTTGAGTTGCCGATCATCTCGAATGTTCCCAGTTGCCGGCAATGGTCGGCGGAGCTGGGCAAGCGGGCCCGCTACCGGGCTCCGCTGCCCTCGAATTGGACGCGGAGGCTCGATGGCGTGTTCCTGCATCCGGTCGCTGGGCCGTTGATCTTCGTGATGGTGGTGTTGGCGGTTTTTCAAACCATCTTCCAGGCCGCGGTGCCGCTGATGGACGGTGTCGAGACGATGATCGCGGTGTCGGGCGGCTGGCTTCAATCCGCCTTGCCGGAATCGTGGTTCCGGTCCCTCCTGATCGAAGGCATTTGGGGCGGGGTGGGGTCGGTAGTCGTTTTCCTGCCCCAGATTCTCTTGTTGTTCATCTTTATCGGTGTGCTCGAGGATTCGGGTTATATGGCGCGGGCTGCGTTGATTGCCGACCGCACTATGGCCAAGGTGGGGCTGGAAGGTAAATCCTTCATCCCGTTGATCTCGGCGTACGCCTGCGCGATTCCGGCGATTCTGTCCACGAGGACGATTGCGAATCAACGCGACCGCATGGCGACCATCCTGATTGCGCCGTTCATGACATGCTCGGCGCGGCTGCCGGTATACACGCTGGTGATTGCCGCGTTCATACCGGAAGAGCCCGTGTACGCCAGGACGGCCACGATGATCGGCCTCTATTTGCTGGGTTTTGTGGCTGCGGTGTTGACGGCGGCGGTATTGAAGTCTTCGGTGCTCAAGAGCGCGAGGACGCCGTTCCTGCTCGAGATGCCCTCATACCGCATGCCGACGCTGCGGTCGATCGGACTGCGGTTGCTCGACCGTGCAAAGATCTTCCTGCGGCGCGCCGGCACGGTGATCATGGCCACGACGATCGTGCTGTGGTTTCTGGCGAGCGTGCCGTTACAGAACGGCGAACCGCCGGAGATCGCCGAAAGCGTGGCGGGCGCCATCGGCCGCACGATGGAGCCGATCATCGAACCCCTCGGGTTCAACTGGCGCATTGGAATCGGGATCATCACATCGCTGGCGGCTCGCGAGGTGATCGTCGGAACTCTGGGAACGATCTATGGAATGGAGGCGGACGAGGGCTCGCTGGAACTGCAAAGCGCGCTGCAGTCGGACCTGACACTCCCAGGCGCGATCGCCCTTTTGATTTACTTCGCGTTCGCGATGCAGTGTATGTCTACCGTGGCCGTGGTGAGGCGCGAGACGGGCGGTTGGAAGTGGGCGATCATCCAGTTCGTTTATATGACCGCGTTGGGATACGTGTGCGCGTTCGCCGCGTATCGGATCTTGTCATGAGGTCGCTGCTGGCCTGAAACATCCTCCTGATCAAGCGGTGTTGGCACGGCTCCGGATGTTTCCCGATGGTATGATCCGCACACGGTCGGAGGAAAAACTCGCCCGGTGCTACCGTCGCGGTTCCTCGCTCGTCAAAAGGAATGAAGAATGAACCGCAAGCGCAATCAACAACCGGACCGAAAATCCGCCCGCGAGGGTTGGAGTCGCGTCATCGCGGAGTGGGCCACGGTGCTGGTCGTCTACCTGTTCGTGTCGACGTGCATCGTGCAGGGCTACGTCATCCCGACGCCCTCGATGGAGAATACCCTTCTTGTCGGCGACCACCTCTGGGTCGACAAGCTCGCCTACGCGCCGTCCGGCGACGGCCTCGGAAGGTTGCTCCCCTATCAGGAAGTGAAGCACGGCGACATCATTGTCTTTCGATATCCGCTCAACGTCGAAGAGACGTATATCAAGCGGGCCATCGGCCTGCCGGGGGACCGGATTCGTATCGAGAACAAACAGTTGATCCGCAATGGCGCAGCGGTGGATGAACCCTACAAAGTGCACAAAACGGATTACCTGACGCCCCTCCGGGACAACTTTCCGTCCCTCCCGCACGAAGCGCTGCGGGATGAGGGCGTCGCGATGCTGCGGACTCATGTCCTGAACGGTGAGCTGGTCGTGCCGCCCGGACAGTATTTCGTAATGGGCGACAACCGGGACCTTTCCGACGACAGCCGCTTCTGGGGCTTCGTGCCGCGAGAGAACATCATCGGCAAGCCTTGGTTGATCTACTGGTCCTATGACGCCCCTACGGAGCGGTTGCTCGATTTCAGCCTCGAGCATTTCGCGGACTTGGCCACGCACTTCTTCGACAAGACCCGCTGGAAGCGCAGCTTCCGGGTTGTGCGGCCCTGAAGGCGCACCTGGGGAAAGGCTGACGATCCATGGCGCTCTGAGGCCTGACCGCACAATCAAGCCAAGCGATATGGTTCGTCGGTGATATCGATTACATGGAACCGGATGAGATCGGGACTCGTCTCATGCCTTGAGGCATAATTGGGGTAGCATGCCTGGGCAGGCAGTTCCATCAGTTCCTAAGCGCGGAATATCATGATCCAACGCAATCGCCGTGGGCGCATTTGGCGGTGGGCGGCTGTCATGGCCGCGGCCGGTTGCCTGGCGGCGCAAGAAGTTCAGCCGCCCGATGTTACCGACACGGCGGCCGGGGATGCCGTCTTTCGGACCGAGACCGCCTTGATGGAAGTCGAGGTCAGGGCGACGCTCCGGCGCGGCGAACTGGTGGAAAGTCTTACCCGTGAAGACTTCCAGTTGTTCGAAAACGGCGAGCCGCAGCAGATCGTCAGCTTCGAGTATGTGGATTATCCGCGTGGTGAGGCGCTCGTGGCGCGCGGCGAGCTCTTGACTCAAGCCGCCGGCACAGAATCCACCGATCCGCCGCAGCTTTCCACGGCGCCTCCCCCCCCCGCTTCGCAGCAGTTGAGGATTTTGATCGTCACGCACATCAGCGAAGCGGAGCGCCTGCGTGTCCGTAAGTCCGTGCGGGAGTTTATCGAGAACGATCTGCCGGATCACGCGCTCGTCTCGCTGAACGGCACGCCGTTCGTGTCCGACCGGGAGCTGCTGCTTGCCTTCATCGACAAGGCCGGACTGGTGGATTTGATGTCGGGCAACAACTTCTCCGATATTCGTCAGCGGTTCGTCGACAATTTCGACTCGGACTTGGCCGTGCAACTGCAGGACTGGGGCGCACTGCTCCGCGGCGTGGACCCGACTACACCCACGCAACTCTTCAACGTGTTTGACGACCATCTGAGCCGGATTCGCACGATGCGTTACGTGGACCTTATACGCGATCTGAGCATTTATCCCGGCAAGAAGATGATTGTGCTGTTTTCTCGCGGGCACTCGATGGGCTTCGACAGGTTTCAGCAAAGTTTCATGGGCGCTCAGGACGCCTTCCTGCTGGAGCGTCTGAAAGGGGAGTCGATGCGGGCGAGGATCAGCCTCTACGCCGTGGACGCGAGAGGTCTCGAAGTCGGGGCTGTGTTGCCGGAACATGATTTCGAAATGACCGGCGAGACGATTTTTTCGCCGGATCAGATCATTCGGGGAGTTCCATCGTTTCTTTTTGCCCGAACGCCCCTGACCGCCGGCCTGAACGACAGACACCGAGCCAGCCGGCAGGGCCTGCAGGTGCTAGCCGAATTGACCGACGGCGTGGCGGTCATGAACTCGAATGATCTCGGCGAGATCTTCGACCACGTCAGGAAAGACCTGGGCGGCTACTACCTGATCGGATACTCGCCGCCGAAACACAATGACACGAGCCGGATGCGCTCGGTGAAAATCACGGTCAATCGCCCTGAGGTCAGGCTGAGATATCGCAAGGGCTTCTACGACAACGAGGAGTTTCGACGGGCGTTGGCGGAAGAACAGCGGAAGCGTCTCGAGGAGTTGCTGGGGCCGTCGCCGAGCACCACAACGGACAACGCCCCTCTTTCCTCGCTGACTCTCTACAAGACGGCCTTCGGGGCGCTGGCGTCCGACTCGCCGAACTACGTCCAGGCGGCCGAGAATCTCCAGCGCGCGGTGGGTCAGTATCCCCAGTTTGCCGTGGCGTGGAATGTGCTGGGGTACTCGCGGGAGCAGTTGGGAGACGAGCAGGCGGCTCGGGAAGCCTACGAAGAAGCCGCGCAAGCGGATTCGGAGTATCTGCAGCCGCAAGCTCACCTCGCGCGGCTCGACATCCGCGACCAGCAGTGGGATTCGGCGAAAAGCCGCTCGGAAGCCATTCTCGGCATCGATGAAAACAGGGCGGACGCATGGTTCTATCTCGCCACCGCCGAGTACAACCTGGACGATCTCGACGCCGCGCGGCAAGCCGCCGAAACGGTTGCCGAGAACCCGCAGGTGGAGAACTACCCGCAGGTTTTTCAACTTCTCGGTCGGGTTCGTGCTCGCGAGGGTGACTATGCGGGGGCGACCGAGGCCTATCGAAGCTATCTGAAAGCTCGTCCCGGCGCTGTGGACCGTGACCTCGTCGAGGAGCAGATCGGCAGGCTCGAAACGGCCGAAGATGTCGAGAAGATCAACGCGGCGGTACAGGAGGCGGATTGGGCGACCGTGGTCGAGTTGGGCGAGCAGTTGGCCGAGGTGGATGACGAGTCGGGGTTGGGGCTCTACTTTGCCGCGATGGCGCATCTTCAACTCAACGACGACGGCGCGGCCCGAGTGGCGGCGGAAACCGTTCTCCGCCGCGAAGACAGCGACCGTTTCCCCGGCGTGCACCGCATGCTCGGCACGTTGTATGCGCGAGAAGGCTCTTTCGAAGCGGCCGCGGGGCAGTACCGCGAGTTTATTGCCAAGGTCCCCGATACGCCCGATTTGGCGAAGCTGCAAGAGCAACTCGCCGACTGGGAGAAGCTGCGCCGTTTGGAGGAACGGAGAAATCCGGTCATCCGCGTCATCAACTCCACGGGGAGGACGGCCGTGACCGTCGTGCGAGGTCCGCTTCGGATAGCCGCCGACAGCTCCGACCGTCCGATGCGGCAAGGCGATGTCATCATGACACAGGAAACGGGCTTGACCGTCATCGAAAGCGTGGCAAAGGACGCGCGCATCAACCTCGCGCTGGAGTTGCCCTACGGTCTCGATTTCGAAAGCAGGAGCGAAAGCGGCGGCATCTCGATCGAAGGCATGGTGATTTCCGGAAAAGTCGAGACCCGAAGCGGCGCCATCGACATCGCGGCGCCGTGGAAAGCGATGCGCCTGGACGCAAGGTTGCAGGAAAAGCCGCCGGCATTCTCTTTGCCGGAGGGCGGCTTGCTCGAGGCCGTTCCGGCGGCCGGCGCTGCGGCCCTTGCGGTGAGAGACACGCAGAACCAACGCGAGAACACCTACGGGCGACTCGATGTGAAGGCGGCAGCTCCGAAAAGCGTTGTCTTCCGCAACATGGATATACCCGCGGACTCGGTCGTGAAGATGCCCTGGCAAGCGCCCGGGATTCTCGACGCGATTCTCAGCGGAGAGCCGCTGAACGCGCAGCCCCCGGATGATGGCCCGAGTCTGCGCAGAGCCGAGGGCTTGGCGCCGGATTCGGTTCGATTCTCGTCCGACGTCAGGATGGTGAATCTGTCGGTTTCTGTCACGGATGAGCAGGGGATGCCGGTCACGGACCTCGATGAATCGGGTTTCGAGGTTGTCGAGGGAGGTGTCGCGCAGCAGTTGGTGTCGGTGACCACGGGAGATGCCCCGTTCAACATGGCCGTATTGCTCGACATGAGCGCCAGTACCGTTGAGGAACGCGCCGGCATGAAACTGGTCGCGCGGCGGTTTGTGGCCTCGGCGCGCCCCGAGGATCGGATTGCGGTCTATACGCTCGGCAACGAGCTGTTCACGGTGGTTTCGCCCCTCAGCTCGGACCGCGATGACTTGGCGCAGCGGATCGACGCGCTGCCGCCCATGTCGGGCGGATCGCCGCTCTACGATTCGATCGTGCTGGCGTACAACGAGGAGCTCCGCGCCAGGGCGGGGCAGCGGAATGCGTTGGTGGTCATCAGCGACGGTGTCGACAATCAGCTCGGCGCTCTGCTGTACAAGCCGATTCCCGAGAACAAGAAGAAGAACAAGCGCTGGCTGGAATATCAGGAACGGGCAGACCAGGCCCGGCGCAACCTGTTGGCCGCCGCCTCGGAGATCGACTTCGGAAACCTGCGGCAAGCGGCAGGGCGCATCGAGACGTTGATCTATCCTTTCCTGGTCCGACAAGGTTCCTCGGAGCCTCGATTCCGCCGGCCGGTTGAGGAGGCCGCGACAAACAACATGGAGGCGCTGGCGGCGGCCTCGGGCGGCCGGGTGTTTTATTCAACGCCGGATGATCGACTCGACCCCTTTCGCGAAGTGACCGAGGAGCTGCGAAGCGTTTACACCTTGGCCTACTATCCGCAGAATCAGGAGTTCGATGGGGCTTGGCGGCCCGTTGAAGTGCGGGTGAACAGGCCGGGGGTGACGGTTCGCACGCGCAAGGGGTATGTGGCGCGCTAGGAAATATCTTTCACTCGACCCTTCCTGGACCCAATCGCGGGAAACCAGCCCGCATGCTTCGCCAGCGGCCCGGCAGGTACTTGCGAGTCCGATTACCGGGCCGCGGCCCCCAGTTCATACATCGACGGGTCGATGGGTTGGTTGTGAACCGCGTTGTTGAACGCGAACTCCCACTCGGCGACCATCGAGCCCGGACCGCCGCCTTGATTCGAGCGGTTGTAGTGGATTTTCCAACGCGCGGGCAACATGAGGCCGTCGATGTCCTGGAAGTTCGAGAAGGTCTCGGTGAGCGTTTCGTAGGTGTTCTGAACACCTGCCGATGCATCGGGATTGGCGCCGATGCCGCCGGGCACTTCGTAGCGATACTCGGTCTGGACATGACGGTAAGTGTCGGGTTCGAAGAAGAGCCGAATCTTCGCCGGGCCGCCGCTCTTGCGGGGCTTGTAGTCGAGACGGTGCAATTCACGACCCTCGACTTTCTTGAGGCCCGCGTATTTCAGCTTGGCGCCTCTTGCTTCCAGGTGCAGCAGCGGCCACGCTGTTGACGTCACGCCGCCCAGAAGACCTTCGCGCAACAGCGCCTTGTTGTTCATGCAGAACTGGCCCAGCGGCGAGCGCCCGGCCTGGAAGCCTTGGAGAATGCGTATGTCCTTGCCGTCGTAGACGAGGTGCTCGCCGTAGTACGTCGGGTTGCTCTGAGTGTCAAATCGCACACTGATCGAGTTGCCGTCGGAAGCCCCGTAGACGGTGCCGGGCAGTTGGGCGCGTCCTCCCAGCAAGACTCGCCATATTCCTTCTCCGCGGAACAACCGTGACTTCATGCCGGCCCGGGCGTCGGCGGGGCCGATGGCGTCAAGATGAAGGTTGACGAGCTCTTCCGGCTTCATTTTCTTCGCCGCAGAGAGGGCTGAGAACCCGATTCCGGCGCAACCAAGAGCGATGGCCGCGGCCAGGATCGTCTTGCAGCTCATTGCCGACAGTGACATGACAACCTCCCGTGAAAGACGCTCGCATTGTGGACCTGAGCGTAACTTTTGTCAACCCTGCTTCGTATTGGGTATCACGCCTTCTGGAACGGGCGGGGCCGGCCCGCTACACTTGTCTCATGCCGCAACGGCGTCGACGCTTGCCGCGTCGCACTTTCGGAGGTCTCGTGACGAAGACGGCCACTGCTACGGACGGTTTGGAGCCAGGCTCGCGTGCACAACGAGCAGTTTGGCTCACCAGCCGACGGAAAGTTCTTTCCTTGGCGCCGGCGGCTTTCGCGTTCGGGAAGGTTCTCAAGGCGGAAAGCCGGCAGGAGCGCGGGCGGCGCTTGCTCGGGGAATGCATCGAGGCTTTGGGCGGCGAGCGTTTCTTGCAGATTCGCGACGTGGTGCGATCGGGACGCGCCTACTCCTTCTATCGGGCGAACGTCCGGGGTCTGGCAAGAATCACCATTTACGAGAATTTCGGTCCCCTTGAGGAGGACCCCGAAGCGGACTGGCTGCCCGTAAGCCGGCGCGAAGTCTACACGGAAAAGGGAGACTATTACAACCTCTTCGAGAACGGACAAGGGTGGGAAGTCACCTTCCGTGGAGCCAGGCCCCTGCCCCAGGAGCGGATGAATCGATATCGGGAATCGACACGCTGCGACATCTTCTACTTTCTGCGATACCGGTTCGATGAACCGGACATGTACTATTACCACCGCGGAACGGAGATCATCGACAATGTTCCGACCGACGCCATCGACGTGACCGACAGACTTGGAGAGGGCGTCACGTACTTCCTCCGTCAATCCGATCGGCTGCCGGTGCAGCAGGTCTATCAGCGCCGTGACCCCAGGACGAGAATCCCCTCCGAAGAGAAATCGGCCTTCTCGAAGTACCGCGAAGTCTCGGGAGTGATTCTGCCGTGGAACATCCGCCGGGAAGTGGACGGCGAGAAGGCCTTCGAGCTTTTTGGTCGAACCGCGGAGGTGAATCCCCGGCTGGATGCCTCGACGTACTCTCTTGACAAGCGCCTCACCTTGCTGCCGGAGAGCCCTTGACCTGAAACAAGCCCTCGCCCCCAGTGTTTCCCACTCGAATGATCCGCACACGGGCGGCGAAAAACCAAAAACCAAAAACCAAAAACTGAAAACTGAGAACTGGCCTGCATTGCCCTCCGCCTGGCAGTCGTATCGTGTGCTTCGACCGTCGGGTGGTGAGAAATGCAGGCTATAGCAGGGGGGACCCTTTGATTCATGCAGCGATGCGATACAAGCACAATCGGCCGTCGCCGTGCGCCGCGCTACAATGGGCTCTTTTCCGAGAGGTAGCCCTGTGCCTATTCCGCAGCTTTCCGAGAGTGATCTCAAGCTCCTCGGCCGATACGATACGCCGACGATCTGCAACGTCATTGAAGTCTTCAAGGTTCGTCCGCAGACCAGCGGATACATGGACGGCCGCATCCGTGCCTGCTTCCCCGAGCTGCCGCCCATGGTGGGGTATGCATCGACGGCGACCTTCCGGTCGGCCGCCGCTCCACGAGCCGGCGCGGACTACGCCGGACTCGAGCAGCAGGTCGAAGAGTTCGCCAACCTGCCGCAGCCGGCAGTCGTGGTGATTCAAGATCTGGACAGCCCGCCGGTAGCCGCCACCTTTGGGGAAGTGATGACGACCATCTACAAGGGATTCGGCTCGGCGGGACTGATCACGAGCGGCGCCGCCCGTGACCTCGAACAAGTGGGAGCGCTGGGCTTCCCCTGTTTCAGCGACGGTGTGATCTGCTCGCACGGGTATCCGCAACTGCTCGACTTGGGAGTGTCGGTGAACGTCGGCGGGATTACGATTCACCCTGGCGATCTTTTGCACGGCGATGCGAATGGAGTGACGACGATCCCGCATGAGATCGCCTCGGATGCCGCCCATGCCTGCGAGGAGTTCGCGGCGGCGGAGCAGGTTGTGCTCGATTACATCAAGGCCGGGAATGTGACTCCCGGCGGGCTGAACGAGGCCCGCGGAGAGTGCGTCCGCATGATCAAAGCCCTGGGAGATCGAGTTCGGGCCAACATGTCGACGACGGCCTGACGCGGCCGGCGAGCGATGCCGGGGCTGGCCTGACCCCGCGCCTTCTTATGCGGGAAAAGAGCTTGTCTCGAACAGGTGGGGTAGCGATCTCTCCGGGTGGAACGATACTCCGTGTCCGGGCGTTTCCGGTGGATAGGCATAGCCGTTTTTGATGCGAAGCGGCTCCTCGACGAAGCGGTTCAGGAACGGGATGTGTTCCACCCAGAGCGCGTTCGGCGCCGCGCAGGTGGTGTGGATGTGCAATTCCATCAGGAAGTGCGGAGATACATTCACGTTGAAGCTGTGAGCCATATTGGCAATGCGCATCCACTCGGTGATGCCGCCGACGCGGCCGATATCCGGCTGTAGGATCGAGGCTGCGTCCCGGACGAGGTATTCCTTGAAGACGTGCCGGTTGTAGAGGCTCTCTCCCAGGGCGATCGGGATCGGCGTGCTGCGTCGTAGCTTTTCGTGACCGAGCACGTCGTCGGCCTCGATAGGCTCTTCCAGCCAGAACAGGTCGAACTCCTCGAACAGCCGCGCCCTTGCGATGGCTTCGGCGGCGGTCCAACGCAGGTTCGCGTCGGTCATCAGCTTGACGTCGTCACCGATTTCTCTTCGCACCGCCCGTAGGCGGGCGGCATCCTCGGATCGGCTCTCCTTGCCGACCTTGACCTTGACGCCCGTGTAGCCCTGTCCGACGCGTTCGGCAGCCTCCCGGACAATTTCGTCCTGTGTGTGATTGAGCCAGCCCGAGTCGGTGTCGTAGACGGGCATGCGGTCTCGGCAGGCGCCCAACAGCTTGTAGAGCGGCAGTCCGGCGTGCTTGGCTTTGAGGTCCCAGAGCGCGATGTCGATGGGGGACATCGCGAGCAGGGCGATGCCGCCGCGCCCGACCCAGTGCGGAGCCCACCACATCCTTTCCCAGATCCGCTCGATGTCGGCAGGGTCCTCCCCGAGAACCAGCGGCGCAAGCTCCTCATCGAGGAAAACCTTCACGGCTCTGCCGCCGCGGCCGATCGTATAGCCGAAGCCCATCCCCGCGGTTCCCTCGTCGGTGTGCACGGTCGCCGAGATCACCTCCATGTGGGTGAACTCCTGGATGGCGTCGACGATCTTGCGATGCGCGGGGAAACGATAGAACGCGGTTTCGATACGGGTGATTTTCATGAAGGCTCAGCGCGGCAAAAAGGGAGGAAGGCGGATTTGCGCATGCTGGGGCATTGCATGCCGCGCCCAGTCGCTCAGCGAGCAGCGTAGCACACGCCCGATGTGCTTGAACCAACCGCTGTCTCGGGTGTTCTCGGTGATTCGGGCTGTTATCGTTGCATCACGCTACAATGCGCGCGGAGGTGCAGGATATGGCTGCTGAATCTTACGAAGAACTCATAAAGATGTCCAAGGAACAATTGATCAAGCTGCACGACGCCCACGCTGAGTCAAAAGCGCCAACAGCGGACCACTACTTGGCGGAACTGCGTCATCGGGAACTGCGCGATATTCTGAAAGCATCAGGCGAAAGGCTGGAAGCCTTGTACTGGAAGCTTGAATAAAGCAGTCTCGCGGCCGCCGTTAACGGGCCTGCTTGCGCAAGTCGCCTGCGTACACCCAAATAGAGTTGCGCAGTGGCGGCACACAGTCGGTTCGATGTGTGTAAGTATAACAAAACAATGGAGTTGGAAAACGAGACTGCCGTATCCACATGATCTCCGATCAGGCTAACCCTGGCTCAGTCCAATGAAGAACACGCCGGCAATCACCAGGGTCAGCCCGACGATCTTGTTGCGATTGAACGGTTCATCGAAAAACCAGCGGGACCAGAGCAGCCCCCAGACATAGCTGGTCGACACCATCGGATACAAAATTGTCAGACTGCCGTCCTTGATGCCCAACACGTAAAGGACTGATGAGACCAGGAACAGCGCGACGCCTGCAGCGACCGCTGACAGCCACCGCAAAGGGGGCTGCGTCCGCCGCTGGCGGTCGGCGCCGACTTTGAGGAGGGCCATCGCGATCGAGCCAAGCAGGCTCGCCGCCAACACCAGCAGTATCGATGAAGCCGGCGTTGTCATGACCGGCTCCCGGCGCCGATGAACGAAACACCGGCGACGATCAGGGTCAGGCCGGCGATCTTCGGGATGCTGATCACATCCTGGAAATATACCTGAGAGAGGATCGCCACCCACACGAAGGTCAAGGCAACGATCGGATAGAGAATGGAAAGCTGCCCCCCCCGAAGGGCGAGCACTACCAGCACGACATTCACCGCCAGGCAAGCGTAGCCGCCGATGAGGGGAACATTCGTGATGATCCCGATCAGATTCGCTCCCTCGATCGCATCAGCCCCGAACCGGAGCAGGATCTGAGCGGCCGCCCCGCTGACGGTGCTGAGTACGATCAGGCCGATCGATGCGAGAGAAGTGTAGTGGGTGCTACGGCCCGATTCGCCCTGCGAAACCGAATCACTCAACCCGTCTATCATCGCAGAGCATGGAGCGGCAATGTGCGGCATGTGCGGCCTCCACAAGCGCCCCGCTCATGCCGTTTCTCTCTCTTTCGCAAGACGATCTCGGGAGTGATTCACCCGGCGGATCGTGCAGGACGCAGTAGAATAGGCGATACGCCTTCCCCCGACTGTCCCTTCAGGGAACGAGCACGGGACAGCGATCAGTCCGGCCGGCTATGAGGGACACCTATCGGATCTTGCGCGAGGAACTCGTCCCGCACTTTCCGGACCTGGCCTCCTGCCGGAATACTTCCGAACTGCTGTCGCATCCGGCCTATCGCCGCATCGCGCCCTCCGTCGGCAGGGTGCTGACCGCGGCGGAAACCGAGAGTTTCGCGGAGAGCGAAGCGCCAGCCCGCGATCGATACCGGATCGTCGCCTGGAACCTCGAACGGGGTATTCAGTATGAAGGGCAACTCGAGGCGCTCAAGAATCACCACTACCTCACAGCCTGCGACGTCCTGCTGCTGACCGAGACGGATGTAGGGATGGCGCGGTCCGGCAACCGGCATGTCGCGCGCGATCTGGCTCGGGAACTCGGCATGCACTATGCCTTCGCTCCTTGCTATGTGAATCTTTCGAAGGGAGCCGGCGTCGAGTACGACGTCGAAGGCGAGAACCTGCTTGGGTTGCACGGCAACGCGATCCTGAGCCGCTATCCGATCCGGAATGTGAGGAGCATCCCGCTCAAGAACGGCAAGGACAAGATGGCCGGCCGGGAGAAGCGCCTCGGTCAGCAGACGGCGATCGTGGCCGACCTGGCGCTTCCGGGCAAGACCCTCAACGCCGTCTCGGTCCACCTTGATGCGCAGTCCAGCCAGCCGCACCGCAGAGACCAGATGCGCGACGTGCTCGACGGGCTGAGAGGCGATCGTCCGGTGGTAATCGGAGGTGACTGGAACACCACCACCTACAACTCCTCGCGGGCGTTCCACGCCATCATGGGCTTCTGGCTGCGTGTTTTCATGGGCGTCGACAACGTGATCGACAACCACTATCTGCATCCCTACCATCGCTTCGAGTCGGCCCTGTTCGCGTTGCTCGAGTCGCGAGGGTTCGACTACCGGGCTTGCAATCGTCTCGGGGAGCATACCGCTTCCTTCGACTTCGATGACATCAAGATGCACAAGGATCTGCGGGAGTGGCTCCCCGCGTGGTGCTTCCCGTTCATCCAATGGTCGTTGCGCAACCATGACGGCAAGTGTCCGTTCAAGATCGACTGGTTTGCGACCCGCGAGGTGCAAGCGGTCAATCCGGTCGTGCTGCATGAGTTCCGCGAGGGGCGCGAGACGCCGCTGTCCAATCACGACGCGATCGGAGTCGATATCCTGGTCTGACGCCGCCTGACTGGCGTCACGCGCTACCGAGCCGGTTTCTCTGCATAGTGCTGCAAACGGTTTCTGTTCCTGCAGGAGTGCGGATAGGCGTTCAACGAAGGTGCCCACTGGAAACGGCTTGACCGGCTGCATGGGCTCTCGGACGTGGTGTCGGCCGATCACGGTGAGTGTTATTCTTGCCAGCAGGAGTTTAGTAATGCGCTCATTTTGTGCGAGTTTTGTGGCGGCATTGGCGATCGCCGCCTCGACGCTGACAGCCGCGAACTGGCCTGGGTTCCGTGGTCCGAATAGTTCCGGCGTCGGCTCGGCGGAAGCCCTGCCGCTCGAGTTCGGCCCCGGGAAGAACGTTGTTTGGAAGACGGAGCTGCCCACGGGGAAGTCTTCTCCGGTGCTGACGGAGAAGCACATCTTCTTGACGGCGTGGACGGCGGACAGCCTGTTGACGTTGGCGCTGGATCGCCGTACCGGCGAGCTGCTTTGGAAGAGAGCGGTGCCGCGCGGGCGTCAGGAGCACATGCATCAGTTGAATAGCGCCGCGTCCGCCACGCCCGCCACGGATGGAACGAACGTCTATGTTTTCTTCGGCGATTTCGGGCTTGTTTCGTACAGTCCCGGAGGGAAGGAGCGCTGGCGTCTGCCCCTGGGACCGTTTACGAACTTGCACGGGATGTCGGCCTCGCCGATCGTTGTGGACGACAAGGTCGTGCTGGCTTGCGATCAGGATGTGGAATCGTTTGTGCTGGCACTCGAGAAAGACACCGGCAAGGTCGCCTGGAAGACGATGCGGCCGGAGGTGGTTCACGGGTTTTCGACTCCGAGCGTCTACGTCTCTCCGGGCGGCGAGAAGCAGATCATCGTGCCGGGATCGTACGTGCTGATTTCCTATTCGGCGGAAACGGGCGAAAAGCTTTGGTGGGTTCGGGGGCTGACCTGGCAGGTGAAGCCGGCCGCCCTGGTCGAGGACGGTGTGATCTATGCCACCGGGTGGGCGCCGGGCGCCGAGCCTGCGCAGAGGAAGTTCTTTCCAGTGTTCGAGGAGGTGGCCAAGGAGGCCGACCCGAACGCCGACGGACTGATTTCGCCTCAAGAGCTTCCCGAGAAGTGGAAGCCGACGGGAAGCTGGCGGGCGATCGATCTGGATCGAGACGGCTTTCTCAGCGCGCGCGACTGGAGCTTCTACATCGCGCGGCGTGGGTCGAGGAACGCCACGATTGCGGTCCGCCCGGGGGATGCGAGGGGCGACCTGACCGGGTCGCACGTTGTCTGGGAGTATGAAAGGTCCGTACCGGTGGTGCCGACACCGGTTCTTTATGACGGTTTGCTGTATATCGTCAAGAACGGTGGCATCCTCGCCGCGCTTGATGCGGCTACGGGCGAGGTGGGACGGCTGGGTCGGCTGGAAGGTGCGATCGACAACTACTACGCTTCGCCGGTTGCCGCCGACGGGAAACTGTTTTTCGCGAGTGAGACCGGGAAGGTGACGGTAGCCAGGCCGGGCATGAATTGGACCATGCTGAAGGTGAATGACCTGGGCGAGCCCGCCTATGCGACGCCCGCGATTGGGGATAAGCGGATTTACATCAGAACGGAGTCGGGTCTCTACGCCTTTGGGAGTGAGGGGCAATGAGAGTGGATGGGTCGGCTAGCCCCCTGCCGCGCTTCCATGCCCGGCCGTGCCTCCGCGCCGCTTTACACCCGCCCCTCGGTTCGGCAGGTGAGCAGTTCCGTGCCACTGCGCGTTAAAAGCCCTTGGTGAAACCCCGCTTGGCTCTGAGAGTGGCGCGGCGGGCTCCTGCGGTCGCTCGGCGCGGAGTGAGGAGGATGGCGATCCGGGTGATCTCCTCCGACGAACGACAAAGCCGACGGCCGCAAATGTCCGTCGCCCAAAGGGTTACGCGCCGCTTCCGCTCGGCTGCGCGGAGAGCGAGGCGCCGCGTTCCTGGAGCGGCTGGGCGTTGCTCAATAAGTCCCACGGCGCGTAACGCCGCCCGCGTGACTTTCACCACGGGCTGTTAAGATTGAATCGCCATGACGAAACGAACGAGCCGGAGTTTCTTGTCCGCTGTTCTCCTGGCCGCCGCCGCCTATCCGTTGTCGGGCGGTGACTGGTCGCGCTTTCGGGGACCCAACGGGACCGGAGTTGCCGAGACGAGCGGGCTGCCCGCGGAGTTCGCTCCGGACAAGAACGTCGTTTGGAAGACGGCGCTGCCGATGGGCAAGTCGTCGCCCGCGTTGGCCGCGGACCGCATCTTTCTGACGGCCCATGAAAACGAGAAGCTTTACACGATCTGCCTCGATCGGGAGAGCGGAAAAATCCTGTGGCGACGCGCGGCGCCGGGTCGGCGGCTCGAGAAGAAACATCGCCTGAACGACGAGGCCTCCTCGAGCCCGGTAACGGACGGTGAGAACGTTTACGCGTTTTTTGGCGGCTATGGGCTGCTCTCGTACGGCCCGGACGGCAATGAGCGCTGGCGGAAGCCGATGGGACCGTTTACGAATTTCCACGGCATGGGGGCGTCGCCGGTTCTCGCCGGCGGCAAGCTGTTGATGGTTGTCGACCAGGACATCGATGCCTACATCATTGCCGTCAACACTGCTGACGGCAGCGTCGCATGGAGGACGGACCGGCCGGACATGGTCCACAGCTTTTCGACGCCGGTGGTGCACCGGCGAGACGACGGCAGGACGGAGCTGATTGTTCCCGGTTCTTACCAGATGGTGAGTTATGACGTGGCGAACGGTGACGAGATCTGGCGCATCAAGGGGCTGACCTATCAGGTGAAGTCGGTGCCGGTGATCGAAGACGGGATTCTTTACTTCAACGGCTGGGCGCCCGGGGGCGAACCTGCGGTGCGGCTCGTCCTCCCCGACTTCCCCGAGATGCTCAGCCGCTTTGACACCGACAACGACAAGCGCCTCTCGAAGGCCGAGATTCCCAAAGAGTGGCATCCCGGCAATTGGGCGATGCAGGACCTGAACAAGGACACCGTGTTCGACGCCCGCGATTGGAAGTACTACCAGAGCCGTCGTACTTCGACGAACGCGACGATGGCGGTGCGCTTGGGCGGGCAGGGTGATATCACGGACACGCACGTTCTTTGGCGCTATCGGAAGACGCTGCCCGACGTGCCGTCGGTCCTGCTGTATCAAGGTGTGCTGTACACCGTCAAGAAGGGCGGCATCGCCATGACGCTGGACCCGAAGACGGGCAGTGTGCTCAAGGTGGGGCGCCTGATGGGAGCGCTCGATGATTACTACGCTTCTCCCGTGGCTGGCGACGGAAAGGTGTACTTGGCCAGCATGCTGGGGAAGATCACGGT
Organism: Bryobacterales bacterium; assembly: GCA_028819575.1. Lineage (GTDB taxonomy): Bacteria > Acidobacteriota > Terriglobia > Bryobacterales > UBA6623 > JAPPLB01. The sequence continues at coordinate 44,063 of JAPPLB010000009.1, forward strand.
GCTCAAGCCCGGCGGGCAGTGGGAGGTTCTGTCAACGAGCGATCTGGGTGAGGACGTTTTCGCCACGCCGGCGATTGCCGACGGCCGGATGTACGTGCGGACGTCGAAGAACCTCTACTGCTTCGCTGGTGGGCAATAGAGGGACGATTCTCCTCGTGGCGCAGTGGCTCTTTTTTCCTTGTGCGGTGGCTGTGGTCTGACGGGCTGTCTGGCTCGAACCTTCTGATGACGCGGCCGGTGATAGCTCCGAAGGCCTTCCGTGTCGCCCGGCGCGCCGGGATCTGTCGAACTTTTTTCCTGCACTCCGCTGTCTGATGCCATGGGATTCGTTGAGCATGAACTGCGGGACTGCTAGCCTGAGTGTCAGCAGCTTGGTGGAGGAAGCACCCTCCGTGGACAGTCACCGAGGAGAGGATGGGCGCTTCCGCACGGGCTCGAAGTGCAGGAGGGAGATTGTGCCGCATCGATACTTTTTTGCCGTGGTCCTGGCGTTGACGTTCGCCGCATCGAGCTGCTCGATCGGCCATGCGCTCGAGTTCGAAAACGTCGAGAAGCAGACGCGTCAGTTCATCGAGTGGGAGCGAACCATCAAGCTGACGCCCGCTCAAGAGGCGATCAAGAAGGAGGCGCTCGGCGCCATGCCCGCCCCTTGCTGCAGCAACAACAGCGCTTATACCTGCTGTTGCCCTTGCAACCTGTCGCGATCGATGTGGGGTTTGTCGAACTACATGATTGCGAAGCAGAATGCCGGCGTGAGGGCGGTGCAAGCCAAAGTTGCCGAGTGGGTCGCGTTCGTGGCTCCGAACGGCTACAGCGGTGATACCTGTTACACAGGGGGCTGCCGCCGTCCGTTTCACAGGAACGGCTGTGGTGGAATGAAGCCGGACCAGTTGGTTTTCTGATTTTCTTGCTTCGAAGTCCCCACTCTGGAACGATCACGACAGGACCTGACGGCGAGTCCCGGACTAGCCTGCTCTGTTCTTCACCCTTGACGAGGATGCCGGCTCACAGTTTGGCTCCGCAGTGTTTGCAATGAGTGGCGTCGAAGTCGTGTCCTTTCGTTTCGCAGGCGGGGCAGGCTTGCTTCCTCACATCCCCAACCGGTGAACGCACCAGTTCCGCGGAGACAATGCCCGTCGGCACGGCGATGATTCCGTAGCCCAGAATCATCAGTACGGAGGCTAATACCTGACCGATGACCGTTTGAGGTGCGATGTCGCCGTATCCCACGGTGGTCATGGTTACGACCGCCCAGTACATCGAGGTCGGAATGCTGTCGAAACCATGTTCTTTGCCCTCGATCAGATACATCGTCGCGCCCATGATGAGCACCACCATGAGCACAGCGCCCAGAAAAACAGTGATCTTGTGACGGCTCGCTTTCAGTGCGTTCAGCAGCACGTGGGCCTCGCCGCGGTATTGTGCGAGATTGAGAATCCGGAACACTCGAAGCAGCCGCAGCGCGCGAATGACGAGCAGTGATTGGGAACCGGCGATAAAGAAGCTCAGGTACGTGGGCAGGATCGAAACGAGATCGACAAGACCGAAGAAGCTCCTGATATAGCGGCCGGGGCGAGGCGAGCAGTAGATCCGCAGGAAGTACTCAGCCGTAAACAGCAGCGTGAAGACCCATTCGAGAATCCGCAACGGCCGGCCGTATTCGGCGCTGATGTCGGCGACGCTGTCGAGCATGACGGTCAACACGCTCAGCAGGATGGTCCACAGCAAGGCAATGTCGAATGCCTTGCCGGCGGGAGTATCGGCTTTGAATATGATTTCGTGAACGCGCCGGCGGAGATCGCTGGTGTGGGTGGGACTTTGTGGTTCGGTCATGTTGGCAGTTTAGACGCATCGGCCGGTCAACCTGAGGAAATTTCATGGAATGGGACGTTGATATCATGACGGGATATCGCGCCCGGTGGAAGGATCTCGATGACACTCGTTCGCTCCCTGATAGCCGTTCTGACTTGTCTGCTGGCCGGAAGTTTGTTCGGGGCGGATCCCGCGGACAATTGGCCGCACTGGCGAGGTCCTCATCTCGACGGTCGCAGTACGACCGCCAGGAACCTGCCCGTCAGTTGGGGCGAGACGGAGAACGTCGTCTGGCGGACCCGGCTTCCCAGTTGGGCGGCTGCGACACCCGTAGTCTGGGAAGACACGGTTTTCGTGACCTCCGCGCAAGAGGGCTTTACGCCGAACAAGGGAGCGGGGATGGTTGACAGTGCGGTCGAGCGGCTCAAGAACGCCTTCAATACGACGGACCAGCTCCTTCTGCTTGCGTTGCGTCGCCAGGATGGCTCGATTCGTTGGCGGAAAGTCATCGGTGAAGGCAACATGTTTCTGAACAAGCAGAACATGGCCTCGCCGACGCCCGTAACGGACGGCCGGCACGTGTGGGTGATGACCGGGTTGGGAGATTTGAGTTGCCTTGATTTCGAGGGTAACCTGGTTTGGAAGCGCAACATCTCCGACGACTACTGGGCGTTCGGGCTGTTGTTCGGGTACGCCTCGTCTCCGGTGCTCCACCACGGCAGGCTTTATGTCCAGGTCTTGCATGGTATGAAGACGGATGAACCTTCCTATCTTGTCGCGGTCGACGCCGCGAGCGGAAAGACCGTCTGGCAAGTCGAGCGCCCGACGGATGCGATTTCCGAGTCTCCGGATTCCTACTCGACGCCGATGCTCGTCGAAACGGCCGGCAAGACGCGGCTCGTTGTGGCCGGAGGCGACTACTTGACCGGACACGATCTCGATACCGGACGCGAGGTATGGCGCGCGGGCGGGCTCAACCCCCAGAAGGCCAGCAACTATCGCACGATCGCTTCAGCGCTCGTTGTCCGGGATATTGTTTTTGCGCCGAGCCGCGTGAAGCCTTTCATTGCTTTCCGGGCAGGCGGCAGCGGGGATGTTTCGGAGTCGCACCGGCTTTGGTCAACGCAGCATGGGCCGGACGTGCCTACTCCGGTGAGCGACGGCGAACGGCTGTTCATCGTCAACGACAAGGGGATCTCCCTCTGTCTGCGCGTTGCGGACGGGAGCGAGGTTTGGGGCCGCAGCCGCATGGCGCTCGGCACCTATAGCGCATCTCCGGTTCTCGCCGACGGCAAGATCTACGCTACGAACGAAGAAGGAACGACCACCGTGATCGAGGCCGGCGACGAGTTCAAGATTCTCGCCACCAACAAGTTGAACGACTACACCTTGGCCTCGCCGGCGGTATCGGGCCAGCAGATTTTCATCCGCACTTCGAATTATTTGTATTGCTTCGCTAACTGATCGGGAACGAGACGGACTGTATTCTTCTGTGCCGGTCAATTTCACGAAATTTCTTGTCTTGGAGTTGTCTGTTTTTCCGGGTTTTTTGGGCGATTTTGTCTGCCCTTATAGATCGCCGTCAGCAGGGGGAGCACTCCTGGAGGAAAAATCTTCGCCTTATCGGCTTCAGCGTGAGGAACTGGTGCTCTACTTGGGCGTTTCACACATCCTTGCCCTGGGGCAGCTCATCTGACAATCCCGGAAACGTGGTCCAGGACGTTGACAGAGTTTGTGCGTGAGGTCGGTTTGGGACCACAGAATGAGCCGGCCCGATCGAATGTGGAAGAATGTCTTCTGACGAATGGTTGCTTCGTTGCCTAAAACGACCCATTGCCTGTTCGGTCTGGCAACCCTGTTAGCCTGGTCGGCCTGCGCTCCTGTCAACGACAGCCTTCCCGTGATTCCCAATGTGAGAGAAGACCATCATTCCTATTCCAACCCCGATCAGGTGCGGGTGAGCCGCGTTGAGCTGGATCTCGACGTTTTGTTCGAGCGCAAGTCGCTGGAGGGCTCGGCAACGCTGTATGTGAAGCGTCAAGGTGAAGCTGATGAAGTTGTGCTTGACACGCGGGGCCTTGCGATCGCGGGCGTCGAGGCGGCGGGCCCGTCGGGGCAGTTTTCGGCGGCCGGATTTGCCCTCGGTGAACCGGACCCCGTGCTGGGCGCTCCCTTGCGCGTCACGCTTCCGCCTGGTTCCGAAAGGGTGCGTGTTCATTATTCGACGAGTCCTGATGCATCCGGCTTGCAGTGGTTGGGGCCGGCTCAAACGGCCGGCAAGAAGCACCCGTTTCTGTTTACGCAGTCGCAGGCGATTCACGCCCGCAGTTGGATTCCCATTCAAGACAGCCCGGGTGTTCGCGTGACGTACTCGGCGACGATACGCACGCCGAAAGAGCTGTTCGCCGTGATGAGCGCCGAGATGGAAGCGCGGCAGCCGTCCGACGCGGCCGCGCCGGGCGAGTATCACTTCCAGATGCCGCAGCCGATTCCGGCGTACCTGATTGCGTTGGCCGTCGGCGACCTCGCCTTCCAGGCCATGAGCGAGCGGACCGGTGTATATGCCGAGCCGTCCGTCGTAGCAAGCGCGGCCAGGGAGTTCGAGGACACCGAGGACATGATGGCGGCCGTCGAGAAGCTCTACGGCCCTTATCAATGGCAGCGCTACGACATTCTCGTTCTGCCTCCGAGCTTCCCGTTCGGGGGGATGGAGAACCCGAGACTTACTTTCGCGACGCCGACGATTCTCGCGGGAGACAAGAGCCTGGTCTCGTTGATCGCTCATGAGTTGGCGCATTCGTGGTCGGGCAACTTGGTCACGAACGCCACTTGGCGCGATTTCTGGTTGAACGAAGGCTTCACGGTCTATTTGGAAAACCGCATCCAGGAGGCTGTCTTCGGGCGGGAACGATCGGAGATGGAGTCGGCGCTCGAGGTCCAGGAACTGCGGGAAGAGATGAAGCAACTGGAGCCGCGCGACCAGGTCCTGCACGTTGATCTGAAAGGCCGTGACCCCGATGAAGGATTCACGCTGGTGCCCTACGTGAAGGGGATGCTTCTGTTGCGCGCTCTCGAGCAGGCGGCGGGCCGCGATCGTTTCGACACGTTCCTGCGCAGCTACTTCGACCGCTTCGCGTTCCGGAGCGTGACGACCGCCGACTTCGTCAGCTACCTCGACGAATATCTGTTCCGCAACAATCCGGGACTCGCGGAGAAAGTCGCCGTTGGAGATTGGATCCGGAAACCCGGATTGCCGGAGGACGTTTCGTTGCCGGTCTCCGGGAACTTCGAGCGCGTCGAAGCGCTGGCGAACCGTTGGTACGACGGCGGGGCGGCGCTTTCCGGAATGCCCGTCGGTCAATGGACCACTCAGGAATGGCTGCGGTTTCTGCGCGCGCTGCCGGAGGGATTGAAAGACGAGCGCATGAAAGAACTCGATGACGCCTTCCGGCTCACCGCCAGTGGGAACTCGGAGATCCTGCATCAGTGGCTGTTGATGTCGGTCAGAAGCGGCTACGAACCGGCGTATCCGAAAATGGAAGAGTTCCTTACCTCGGTGGGCCGTCGCAAGTTCCTCAGGCCGCTCTACACCGAGTTGGCCAAGACGGATGAGGGCAAGCGGCGGGCAGCCGCGATTTACAGCAAGGCGCGTCCGCTCTATCACCCGATCGCCTCCGTCACGATCGATGAGATATTGGGAATAGTATCGGAATAGACTGATTTTGGACCCGCTCTCACCAACCGGGGAACCCATGGCCTCGGCGCCCCCCGCTCTCGATTCCCTGCTGCGCTCGACATTCGGTCACGAACGCTTCCGGCCTTACCAGCGCGACGTCTGCCAAGCCGTCGGCGGCGGCAACGATGTGCTCCTCGTGATGCCGACGGGAGCCGGCAAGTCGCTTTGCTATCAGCTTCCGGGGCTCGCACGCGACGGAGTCACGCTGGTTGTCAGTCCCCTGATCGCATTGATGGAAGACCAGGTGCCGAAGCTCCAGGCTCTCGGCCTGCGGGCGGACCGGATTCACTCGGGGCGCAGCCGCGACGATTCAAGGCAGGTCTGCTTTGCCTATCTCCACGGTGAGCTCGACTACCTTTACATCGCGCCCGAGAGGTTGGCCGTTCCGGGCTTTCCCGAGATGCTTGCCAAGCGCACGCCGGCGCTGGTCGCGGTCGATGAAGCGCATTGCATTTCGCAGTGGGGACACGATTTCCGTCCCGAGTACCGCCGCCTGGGCGAACGGATTCCGATGCTCCGTCCGGCGCCCGTCATCGGGCTGACCGCCACGGCCACGCCGCTGGTGCAGGACGACATCGTCGAGCAGCTTGGACTGGCTGACTGTACCCGTTTCATCCATGGTTTCCGGCGTGAGAACATCGCCATCGAGATCGTCGAAGCGCCGCCGTCGATTCGCGGAGAGAAAACGCGGGAACTGCTTCAGGAACCGAACTTGCGTCCTGCCATTGTCTACTGCGGCTCGCGCAAGAATGCCGAGGATCTCGCCGCGGAGCTGAAGAACGACTTCCCGGCCGCGCCCTATCACGCGGGTATGGCGAGTGACGACCGCGACCTCGTGCAGGACGGCTTTCTCAATGGCCGCTTCGAAGTGATCGTGGCGACCATTGCTTTCGGCATGGGCATCGACAAGCCGGATATCCGAACGATCATCCACACCGCGTTGCCCGGCACTCTTGAAGGCTATTACCAGGAAATCGGCCGGGCCGGACGCGACGGTGAGCCGTCGCGGGCTGTTCTCATGTACTCCTGGGCGGACCGCCGCACCCACGAGTTCTTCTGGGACCGCGACTATCCCGACACGTCCCATCTGCAAAGGCTCTGGAACCTGCTCGATCGTGAGCCGCAGACGAATGAACAGTTGCAGGCTCGCATGGCGGCCGGGGACCTGGTCTTCGAGAGGGCGCTCGAGAAACTTTGGATCCACGGGGGCGCCGTGGTCGATCCCGATCAGCGCGTTCGACGCGGGCATGATCATTGGCACTTGGACTACGGCCGGCAACGGGAGCACAGGAGGGCGCAGCTTGACTTGATCGCGCGCTATGCCGAATCGCCCGTGTGCCGCATGCTGGGCCTGCTCGAGCATTTCGGCGACCTCGAGGATGCCCGTCGGGCCTGCGGCATCTGCGATATTTGCGCGTCCGATGACACGCTGCTTCAACGCTTCCGGAAGCCGAGCTCGGAGCAACTGCGGCGGCTGCGGCAGATCATGACGGCGCTCCGAAAGCACGGACGGCAGACCTCGGGGCGCTTGCATCGGGCTCTGGTCGAGGACGACGAGGTCAGCCGCAACGACTTCGAAGATCTGGTGTCGGCGCTGGCGCGGGCGGGGTTGGTGCGGTCGATCGAGGATTCGTTCGACAAGGCCGGCAGCGTGATCCGCTTTCGTTGGATCGAGCTCACGCCCGGGGGCTTCCGTCACGAGGGTTCGCTCGAAGGGATCGTGACCCTCCCCGCGCCGTTGCCGAAGAAGACACCGGCAAGGAAGAAAGCGGCGAAGAAGAAAAAGGAATCGCGCAAGGCGAAAGCGGCGAGTCGAGCGGACCGCTCCAAGACCGCCGCGGATTCCGTGGAAGCCGTGGAACCGGACGAAGCGCAGCCCGACGCAGCTTTGCTCAAGGCCCTCAAGGACTGGCGCTTGCAAGAGGCCCGCCGCCGCCGCATCCCGGCGTTCCGTATCCTGCATGACGGCGTTCTCGTCGAGATCGCCCGTTCGAAGCCGCGCTCACAGGCGGACCTGCTCGCCATTCACGGGTTCGGCCCCACCTTGGCCGCAAAATACGGCCTGAAACTACTCGCGCTGGTGACAGAGCGCGATCCGCCAATGACCTGATGCATTGAAACCCGCGGGCAGGCAGCGGCCCCTCCGCAGTGTGCCGGGCTGCGAACTCTAAGCCGGCAACTTACCGAAGGGGGAACGTCTGGTTAACCCGCATTTCTCACCACGCGGCGAGGTGAAGTGCGTGAGAGGGCCGTCAGGACGAGGTGCGCGCCGCTTGGCGCAAGCAACATGGCTTTTAAGGTTTTTTCACGAATCACGAGTCACGGCTTTTCTATCGCGTGCTTCGGCCGTCGGGTGGTGAGAAAGGCAGGTTAAGATTCGTCCGGGGCCGCCAATCCCTGCTCGAACACGACGTCCACGGGAATCCCCGCTGTCGATAGCCGGTCCAGGTCCCGTTGCAGTCCCTCGCCGATCTTGCCCATCTCCCCGACGAACCGCGTGACGCCTTCGTAGTCCCCGTCGCCCTGCAAGGTCAGGATCTTCTTGGACAGCTCATCCACGGCCTCTTGCATCTTCTCCATCTCGACTCGATACGTCCCCGTTTCCTCGTCACGCGAGAACGCTCCCGCCTTGGCGAAAAAGTTGAACCGCAGCAGATTCGCCACGCCGTGCGCGCTCGACGCTCCGAAGCGGATCGACCGGAAGATCCCCGCCAGGAACGTAACGTAGTTGTCCAGCAGATCCGCATCTTCCAGTTCCCCCTGCTCATGGAGTTTGGTCACCATGTACAGCCCGAGAATATCGGCTTTTCCTTCCTCAAGTGCCGACGCCTTGTCCTTGAGCGCCTCGCGTACCGTTCCCTTGCCCGTCAGCGTATTCTTGATGCCCAGACCGTGCGCCACTTCGTGGAACATCGTGTTCTCGAAGAAGGCGTCGAAGTCGATGAATCGCCGCTGGCTTTCTGCGATCAAGACGTCGCCGATGGGGATGAGAATCTTTTCGAACTTCGCCCGCATCGCGTTCTTGAGTTGCAAGCGCCGCGTGCCTTTTTGAAGCTGCACCTCTTCGTCGTTGGGGAGGTTGATCGCGATCGTCTTCGCCCCCGCGTTGCAATCTCCGGCGTAGTAGATCACGTCGTACGCATTCAAGTCGGAATCCGAGCCCGGCGTTTCCTGCTTGTATTCGTCCGGCACAGGCAGCCCGCGCTGCAAGGCGGGCAACATCGAGGCGTAGCGCGATAGCCGCCCGCTCCACTCCTTGTCTTTGATCAACACGTACGCCTCGTAGGCCGCCTTGTAGCCGAACAGCGCGTCCTCGTAGGTCTCGATGGCGCCGATGACGACATCGACCGTGTTGTCCTTCATGTCCATCCAGGCCAGATCGCTGGGTTGATAGTCGTCCGTGACCAGTGCTTCGGCCCGCAGCTCCAGATATTTCTTGAGACCGGGGTCGTCCGCCAGCGCGGCGGCCTCGCGGAGCTTTCCCGCCGCCGTCGCAAGTTCCGATGCGAAGACTTCGTGATAGGGTTCCGCCGCAAGAGATCCGTTCTCGTCCCGCCGGACAAAGGTGTACAGACTGCGCAGCGTGTCCGCCTGATCACCTGAAGCAGCCGCCTCGAACTCCTCTTTCGTCATGTCTTCCGGATAGAATCGCGCGCCGGGAGGTTTCGGACCGGCGCCCGGGACAAACGGCTCATCTCCTGCCAGCCGGTCCCAGGGACCGTAGTTGATCTCCACCAGCCGCCGCAGGTCCGCGTCTTCGATCTGGCCGAGCAATGCCTCGCGGTCGCCGTAGGACTGCCGCCAGAACAGCCCGTTCATCACGTCCGACGCCTCGATCAACAACGGAAGCATCTTCCGTTCGTTCTCCGTCAGAACGCTGAGGTCCGACTCCAAACGAAACGATGTGTACTTCGCCAACCGAGCGGCCATATCCGTATCCGTTGCCGGCGGCGCGCCGCTGCCGCAGTTCCACGACGAGAAGCACAACCCCGCTCCCGCCACCAGCATCGAGCAAGCCAACCGGCGCGTCATACCCCTGTCCTTCACCTGAGCTGAGTGTACCGCAGGGTGCCTCAGACCCTCCGGCCCCTGATTCCGGAGCGCGGACCGGCCGGGAGTCCATCAATTCTTCCTGGTCACCCGCATCACCCTCCCCTAAAATCACAAGATAGACTCGTAGTCTGGATCGGAGTCCTCATTGATGAAAGCCTGCGGCACGTATGACGACGTCAACCTTATCCTTCGCCTTTATGAGATTCGCCGGGAAACGAAACTGCGCCAGGCGCGCGCCTGGTTCGCCGGGTCGTTCCACGTGAAGACCATTGACGACTGGACGAAGCTGTGCCCGATCGGCTCCGAGGAGAATGCCTACTTCCGCATGGTCGTCACCTACTGGGACATGGTCGCATCGTTCATCACCGGCGGCGTTCTCCAGGAAGAGATCTTCTTTGCAAGCGGCCGGGAATTGCTGTTTACCTGGACTCGCGTCAGCCCCATCGCCGCCGCCTATCGCGAACGAGTGAAAGACCCCACTGCCTTCGGCAATCTGGAAACCGTGGCCAACTCCTTCATCAAGTGGTGGACGGCGAGAGCTCCTGACGCCTACGAGGCCTTCGTCCAACGTATCAGCGCCCCGCCGAAATCTTAGGCCGGTTGGAAGTGTCCATGTGCGGGAGTCATGATCGGGGTGGGGACTTTGCTAACCCCGCAACGATTGCTTGCCCAACCACTTCCGTAAATACCCGAGCTGCCCCATGTGGTAAGCCTCGTGATAGGCCATGAAGTAGATCGCGCCGCGCATCGTCTTGTCCGGGATCGGGAAGTTGCGGGGAGCAGGCGCGGACAGTTCCTCGTCCGTCAACTCTTCGAAGCGCTGCTCGAGCTGTGCCGACGCTTCTTCCCAAACCGCCCACACCTCGTCGAGCTCCGGGAACTGTTCCGGATCGTTCATGGCCCCGCCGCGGCCGAACCGCCCTTCCCAGGGCAGCTCTCGCTCCACGCCCAGCATCTGCAAGAGTGCGCAGCGGGTATTTGCGAGATGTGCCATCACTCCCAGAGCGGGGTTTAGGCCAGGTTCGGCGGGACGGCGCAACTCCTCGGGAGTCAAGTCGTCAAGCGCTTTGTGAGCCATGCCGGCACCGAGACCGAATTGATGAACGCTGGCTGTGATTCGAGAATCCATAGCCATGGTTGTAGCAGATCCTGGGAGAGAATAGCCGCTTCCGAGTCCGCGCAATGGGAGATGTTCCCCTGGCGAGCCAAGCAGAACGTTCATCGCGGCCCGAGGTACTGAAGCCCTTCAGTCTTGTTTTTGCCGTCCCGTCCGGCATAGCATGACAAAGGGACGGCCGGAATCATCGAGATCGAGTTCCCGCCGGCGCGTCGCGAGCCTCCCGCGCCGGCAACTCGGCTTTCATGTTTTTCACGAGACACGAGACACGGCCTTAGTGACCGTTCGTCTCGCCGTGTGTGCGCAAGGGTCGCAACGCCGAAAACCGCCGCCCGGACCGCTGCCACTGCCGCCAACTGACTGTTTCCCGGTCCACGGGTGCTCGGTTTTTCTTGGCATTCTCTTTACCCGGAGCAAGTGTTCAAGCGTCGAAATCCCATATAAGTGCACAGAATCCCGTTTCCCACAGGAAAATGCGCGAAGCGCGGCGTTCGCCGCCGCTCCCGCCGCCCTCCGGACTGGACCCGTTGCGGTGGACGCGAATGGCCACACAGCTCCCGCCTCCACAGTAAAAACGCCTCTCATTCGTGTTGATTCGTGTCCATTCGTGGTGAATGAACCCATGCTGAGAAAGAGGAACGTTCTATATTGCGTTGACACAAGAGCCGTTTCCGTTGCGGGTATTCTGCCCTCGGAGTACAATGGGCGTACAGCAACCGCAAAGGGGATGTGTATCTAGTTCACGCCCGGAGGTTTAGCCGTGTTTCGACTCGATCACCAAAAGGCCGTCAGCTTCTGTGACGGCCTCCGCCGCCGTGATTTCCTGCACGCCGGTTCGGCCGGCATGTTGGGCCTTGGCCTGACCGACTTCCTGTCGCTCAAGGCGCAGGGCGCGGTCCACAACGACAAGAGCGACATCAACGTGATCATGCTCTTCCTTGTCGGCGGGCCGAGCCAGCTCGATACCTGGGATATGAAGCCTAATGCGCCGTCGGAAATTCGCGGCCCCTATAAGCCGATCAAGACGAACGTTCCCGGCATCGAGATCTCTGAAATCTTCCCCCGCATGGCGCGGCATGCCGACAAGTGGTCGCTGGTGCGGACGCTCTATCACACCGCCGCCGCTGTTCATGACACCGGTCATCAGATGATGCAGACCGGGCGGCTCTTCCAGGGCGGGCTCAACCATCCCCACATGGGTTCGGTGCTCGGCAAGCTGCGCGGACCCAACGGAGACGTGCCGCCGCACGTCCTGCTGCCGCGACCCATCGGCAACACAGGCGGCAATATGCCGCACGGCCAGGACGCGGGTTATCTCGGAAAGGCGCACGACCCGTTCGTGCTCAACGCCGACCCCGCGGAGCCGAATTTCGAAGTGCCCGACATGCTGCCGCCCGACTACATCTCGGCAGTGCGCATCAAACGTCGCCGCAAGTGGCGAGACATGATCGATGACGCCGTGAAACACTTCGAGGAAGTTCCCGACGCGAAGCTCCTCGATACGACGTTCCATCAGGCCTACACGCTGATGTCGTCGAAAAAGGCCCGCGCCGCGTTCGATCTGACTCAGGAGTCCGACGACACGCGCAAGCGCTACGGCTGGAACCGTTTTGGTCAAAGCTGCCTGATGGCGAAACGCCTTATTGAAGCCGGCGTTCGCTTCGTAACGGTCAACATGTTCGAAACGGTCTTCGACGAGATCACCTGGGACATTCACGGCTCCAGCCCGTTCAGCCCGATCGAATGCTACAGCAATCTTGTCGGACCGATGTTCGACAATGGGTTCACTTCGCTTGTCGAGGACCTTTCCCGGACGGGCTGGCTCGACAGCACGATGATCGTCGCAACCGGCGAATTTGGCCGCACGCCGAAGATCAACCCGGCCGGCGGGCGCGACCATTGGCCTGCCTGCTGGCCGGTCGTGATGGCCGGGGGCGGCATTCAGGGTGGACGTGTCGTGGGTGAGTCCGACGACATCGGCGGCGCGCCGAAGAGCCGCCCGACGACTCCGGCCGAAGTGACGGCCACCGTGTATCACGGTCTTGGCATCGACCTGGAAACCGAGCTGCCCGGTCCGCAAAACCGACCGATCCGCGTGGTCGATCACGGCGTCGAGCCGATCATGGAGTTGTTCACATAGCTTATGCGTGAGCCGTGGCGCAACGTTCCCGAGCTCTCGCAGCCCCGCAGACAATGATCCGGAAAGCACTGGTAGCCGCGTTCCTGCTGACTCCGCCGTGCGTGGCGCAATCGCCGCAGTCCATTGAGATCCTCCCCGACGGCGTCACCCTTTCCGGACCACAGTCAAGCCACCGGCTCATCGTTCAGGGCCGATTCGCCGACGGGTCCGAACGCGACCTTACCGCCAAAGCTGCTTTCAACGCTTCGAATCCGAAGGTCGTCAACATGGACGACAGCGTTCTCCGCCCGCTCGCCAACGGCCGTACCCGGCTGACGGCTGAGGTGGCAGGCGTCTCCGCCTCGATCGAAATCACGGTCGAAAACTACCAGGCGCCCTTCGTTCCGAGCTTCCTTAGCGATGTCCAACCCGTCCTCACGAAAGCCGGCTGCAACTCGGGCGCTTGCCACGGTTCGGAAGCCGGCAAGAACGGTTTCAAGCTCAGCCTCCGCGGCTATGACCCGGAATTCGACCACGCCGTCCTCACCCGCGAAGCTGTCGGACGCCGTGTCGCCCGCTGGGACCCTTCGAAGAGCCTTTTACTTCTCAAGCCCACTTTGACGATTCCGCACCAAGGCGGCAGACGCTTCGCTGTCGACTCGCCCGACTTCCGCATCATTGCCGAGTGGATTGCCAATGGCGCCCTCGCCCCGGCCGAAGACGAAGCCCGGATCATCGACCTCCGCATTTCCCCCGAGCAGGCGTGGCTTCAGACTGACGCCGAGCAACAAGTCATCGTCCAAGCCGTCTACAGCGACGGCTCGCGCCGCGACGTCACCCGCTGGGCGAAATTCTCGAGCACGAACTCCGGTGTTGCCACTGTTGACGGCTTGGGCCGTGTCAAGATGCAGGGTCCCGGCGAAGCCGCCATCACCGTCTGGTATTCGAGCAAGGTCAAATTCGCCCGCTTCGGCATCCCCTTCGACCACGAAATCACCCCGAACGTTTACTCCGATGCACCCCGCAACAACTACATCGACGACCTCGTCATCGAGAAACTCCGGGCCCTGCGCATTGCGCCCTCCGAACCGGTCGGCGACGCGGCTTTTCTGCGGCGCGCCTATCTTGACGCCATGGGCGCGCTTCCGGGTCCGGCCGAAGTTGAGCGCTTCATCGCCGACCCGTCGCCGGACAAGCGCCAGCGCCTGATTGACGCCATCCTCGAACGTGAAGAGTTCATCGACTACTGGGCTTACAAATGGTCGGACCTGCTTCTTGTCTCGAGCCGCGATCTCGGCAACAGCGCCATGTGGTCGTACTATCGCTGGGTCCGTGACAGTGTCGCGAAGAACACGCCGTGGGATCGCTTTGTCCGACAAGTCCTCACTTCCACCGGCAACAGCCGCGTCAAGGGCGAACTGAACTACTATCAGCTTCACCGCAACACGATCGAGTTGGCCGAGAACGTCACGCAGGCCTTCCTTGGTCTCCGCATCACCTGTGCCCGATGCCACAACCATCCGCTCGAGAAGTGGACGCAGAACGACTACTACCAGTTCGCGAATCTCGTCTCGCGTGTTGCTCAGAAGAACGGCACGGGTGAGGGAGACGTGGTCGTGTACCGCAGCCCCTCGGGCGACATCAATCACCCCAAGCTCGGCAAGCCTCTCCCGCCTCGCCCGCTCGACGGTGAGGAACTGGCCCTCGACAGCTCGAAAGACCGCCGTCAGCACTTGGCCGAATGGCTCACCTCGGCTGAAAACCCTTACTTCGCCCGCGCGGTCGTCAACAAGATCTGGGCGAACTTCTTGGGCCGCGGAATCGTCGATCCGGTCGACGACATGCGCGCAACGAATCCGGCCAGCAACGAAAAGCTCCTGACCGCCCTGACGAAGGACTTCATCGAGCACAATTTCGATGTGAAACATCTCGTCCGCCGCATCATGCTGTCCGCGACCTATCAGCGCTCGTCGAAGTCGAACGCGACGAACGCCGACGATGAGGTCTACTATTCGCGTTACATCGTGCGCAGGCTGCCGGCTGAGGTGGTGCTCGATGCCGTAAGCCAAGTCACCCGCGTGCCGACACGCTTCAGCGGCTATCCCGAGGGCACACATGCGATCCAACTGCCGGACACCCAGGTGAATTCGTTCTTCCTGACGGTGTTCGGGCGTCCGCCGCGTGTCAATGTCGACGCCGCCGAGCGCGAACATGCCCCGACAATCAAGCAGGCGCTCCACGTCATCAACGGCGACACGCTCAACAACATGCTGCGCGACGAAGAGGGGGCGATCGAGATGTTCCTCAAGTTGGGGCTCTCGAACGCGAAGATTCTCGATCATCTCTACTTGTCGGCTTTGAGCCGCTACTCGACCAAGCAGGAGAAGGACGCCCTGGTGCGCGTCCTCGACGAAGCGGAGCAAGCAACGAGAGCCGATCCGTTGGAGCGCGACCCGCGACGAAAACCACTGGAAGATCTGATGTGGGCGATGCTCACCGGCAAGGAGTTTCTGTTCAACCACTGATGGAGTGCATGAGGAGCAACAACACGACAACATGACCACGCTCCGCCGCGTTGCTCTTACGATCAATCTCCTGGCTCTTCCTCTATGCGCGGAACCTTCCTTCCGCAGCGACGTCTTCCCCATCATTCGTGACAACTGCCTCGCCTGCCACAGCGACCAGACAAAGATGGGACAACTCGTGATGGAGAGCTACGACGGGTTGATGCTGGGCGGCAAGAGCGGACCCGCGATTACCGCCGGTGATGCGGAGTCAAGCTTGCTGGTCCGCATGCTCGAAGGACGAGTTCAACCGAAGATGCCGTTCGGCGGAGAACTCCCACCCCACAACATCGCTGTCATCAAAGCATGGATCGATGCCGGTGCGATAGGCGAAGAGGTGTCCGGAGGCGTTTCGACTGCGCTACCCGCCATTGAAAGCCGCCGTGCAGTATCTTCTCCCGTCAGCGCCCTGGCGTTTTCCCGGGATGGCGCCGCATTGGCGGTCGCTTCGTATCGGCAGGTTCGGATCACGGACGCCGCAAGCGGCAACGTTACGAGGACACTTGACGGCCACGCCGATCTCGTCCGCGCTCTGGCCTTTTCGCCCTCCGGCAGGATGCTCGCCGCCGCCGGCGGCGCCCCCGCGCAGTTCGGTGAAGTCAAAGTGTGGGACGTCGAGACCGGAGAACTCCGTCACACCATCAATGCCCACAAAGACTGCATCTACTCGGTCGACTTCTCGCCTGATGGCAAGCAGATCGTCACCGCCAGCTACGACCGCATGATCGAACTGTGGAGCGCCGACACGGGCGAGCATATCCGCACGTTGAAGGACCATGTCGATGCCGTCTACACCGTAGATTTCGGCAACGAACCCGGTCAACTCGTGTCCGGCGGCGCCGACCGCTCGGTCAAGCTTTGGAACCTCGAGACCGGCAAGCCGAGCCTCACGCTCAGCGAGCCCCTGGCCGGCGTTTTGACCGTAGCCTTCCATCCGGACGGTCGCCGGCTCGCCGCCGCCGGCGCCGATAAGACGATCCGCGTCTGGCGCATTGCCAACGACGAGAACACCGCCGCTGAATTGGTGAAGGCAATGACGGGGCACGAAGCCGCGATCCTCAAGATCGCCTTTTCGCCTGATGGCTCGACGATCGTGTCATCGTCATCGGATCGATCCCTGAAGGTCTGGGATACTGCGACCCTGAACGAAAAGGGCGTCCTCGCCGATCAATCCGATTGGGGACAGTCCCTGGCCTTTCACCCTGATGGAAAGAGTTTCGTAGTGGGTCGCTACGACGGCTCGCTGACTGCTTACGACACAGTTTTGTTGCAGCCAACCAAGAAGTGGGAGCGCGCGGCCGGCCCGTCGCATCTCGCGCGCCGATGACAAGCTTACCCGGAGGAATGATGAAACGATTCCTGAACCTGGCTCTGCTCGTTGCCATGCCGGCGATCCTCATCGCTGATACCCGCACCAACCCGCCCACCATTCAGGAAACGTCGCCGTTGGCGGTTACCCGGGGCCTGACGACTGAACTGAAGATCGAAGGTATCAACCTCGTCGGAGCGCGGGAAATCCTGTTCGACGACCCGGCTGTTCAAGGCAAGATCCTCCATGTCAACACGCTCGGTGAGTTTGTCGGCACTTTCATCGGTTCGAACGGCGCCCCCAGTACCGTCAACCGCGGTGACCCGCCTCCCCTCAACGAAGTCGCCATCGAAGTGGAAGTCGACCCGGAAGCCAGGCTCGGCCTGTATTCTTTCCGCCTCGTTACCAGGGAGGGCACGACCAACACCGGCAAGATCAGCATCGAGCCCTTCTATGGCGCCCGGCCGGAAATTGAACCTAACGATACGCTCCAGGATGTTCTCCTCCAGGACGCGTACATCTTCCCACCGGCCATCGTCACCGGCGCTCTTCGCACGCCCGGCGATATCGACTACCTGCCGTTCGAGGCGCCGGCCGGAGAAGAATTCGTGTTCCACATCAGCGCTGCTGAACTAGGCTCGAAACTGCGTTGGAAAATCGATCTGATGAATGCGCAGGGGACGACCCTTGCCTCGCGCTCTGTCGCGGACACCGCCCGCGGGCCAGTCCTCGCCTATCGCATCCCCTCCAGCGGGAAATACTATGTTGCGATCTCTGACATCGAGCGCGGGGGAAGCCGGGGACATTTCTATCGGCTCAAGATCGGCTCGTACCCTTATCTCACGGGCGTCCATCCACTCGGTGTTCCTGAAGGCGAAAACACGCAGCTCACCCTACAGGGCTACAATCTCGGCGATCGGCGGACGATCACGGTTGATGGCAAGTCCGACTATCGAGCGATGGCTCGACAGGATATTCGCCCGGATCTGGATCTTGGCTTTCCGCACAACGAGTTGAAGATCGCTGTCGGCAAACACTCGGAAGTCATCGAGGATGACCGTGGCGCAAGTCCCGATTCGGCGATGGCGCTCAACGTACCGGTTACCGTCAACGGAAAGGTAAGCGGTTTCTCTCAAGACCAGACGCCGGACGAAGATTACTTTCGTTTCAGAGCAAAAAAGGGCAGGGAATACACGATCGAAGTCGAAGCTCGCCGTCTTGGCTCGCGGCTTGATTCCACTCTCGAAATCCTCGACAGTAACGGCGACCTGGTTCCGCAAATCAAAGCTCGCGCTGAGCTCGGAACAGAGATCGAGTTGCGGGATCACAACTCTGTCCAAAGCGGCCTGCGTATCAACTCACCGCAGGAAAAGGGATTCCGTGTCGGCGACTACGTCATGATCGGCAGCGAAATTCTCCGCATCAGTGCTTTGCCGCGCGGTCCGGACGACGGCACGGTTTTCATCAACCTTGGAAACCGCCGCATCGGCTACTTCAACACGACCCCTGAAGCGCAAGCGCTCGGTACTGCCGTCTACAAGGTAAGCCTGCACGCGCCCGACGCCAAGTTGCAGCCGAACGGACTTCCGCAACGGGTCTTCTTCTATCAAAACGACGACGGAGGCCCCGGGTACGATAAGGACTCCTGGCTGAGCTTCACGGCTCCCGATGACGGCGATTATTTCATCCGCCTGCGAGACCTGAGAGGACATCAGGGCGAGGACTATGCCTACCGCCTCATCGTGCGGGAAGCTTCGCCCGACTTCCAGCTCAGCGTCTCGCCTGCCAACCCGAATCTCCCGCGCGGCGGCGGCGCGACCGTCACCGTGACGGCTCTGCGCTACGACGGTTTCGACGGCCCGATCGAGGTCGAGGTGCGCGATCTCCCCCCGGTCATCAGGGCCACCAGGGAAACCATTGTTCCAGGCGAAAGCTCTACCGTCCTGACGCTCTTCGCCGATCGGGATGCAGATCTTGAACATGCCGTCCCGCTGCACGTAGTCGGTCGGAGCGAGTTGCAGGGCAAGAGCATTGTACGAGTCGCCAATGCAGACGACAAGCTGCGCTATATTGCAGTTACCGAGCCGGCCGACTTGGCCGTCGAGGTCGAGCCGTCTGAGGTCGAGCTCGAGGCTGGCTCGAAGACGACGATCGCTGTCCGAGTCACGCGCAATAACGGATTCAGGGGCCGCGTTCCCATCGCAATCACGAATCTGCCGTTCGGCGTCCGAGTCACCGATGTCGGGCTCAACGGAGTATTGGTGACCGAGGAGGAGACACGGCGGGAGTTCGTGCTCGAAGCGTTGCCCGACGTGGAACCGACCGAGCGGTTGATCGCTGTCAGCGGTACCGTGGAGACTCGCTCGCCGATCCGACCGACTTACGCCGCCGAACCGTTCAAACTGAAGGTCGTTGCGCGTACGGTGTCACAAGCGGCGGCCGCCTCGTCGAGACGCGCGAGGCCCTCCGCGTCTTCCGCAGGACAACCTTAACGAAACGGGGTTTTCTTCTGCACAGCGGTTCGCCTGGGACGAATTTCTGCCCTGTGTCGGTGTATTTCTAGCCTTCATTTCTCAACACGCGGCCAGGCGAAGTGCGTGAGAGGGCCGCCAGGACTAGGCGCAAGCCGGGCAGAGGAAAAAGGCGCGAGCCGCTTGGCGCGCGCAGGCGTACTTGAACAGTACGTTGAGCACGGCAAGCAAGCGCAACGAAGTCCTGGCGGTCGTATCGCGTGCTTCGACCGTCGGGTGGTGAGAAATGCAGGCTAACTCGGTACGGCCACTGCACGGTTCGCCTGCCAGATCTGCAGGTAAGGCTTGAGACCGTCCATCATTTTCTTGAAGCCGTCGAACGTCAGTGACTGTGGACCGTCGCTCCACGCGGATTCGGGATTCGGGTGGGTTTCCACCATCATGCCGTCAGCTCCGATTGCGACGCAGGCGCAAGCGATCTGGGGAATGAGGTCGCGCTTGCCTGAAGAGTGTGCCGGATCGAGCACAACCGGCAAGTGCGTCAACTTGTTCAAGACCGGTACGGCTTGAATATCCAACACGTTGCGAGTCTCGGTTTCAAAAGTGCGAATCCCTCGCTCGCACAGAATGACATTCGGGTTGCCGTGCGAGACGACGTATTCCGCCGAGAGCAACAGCTCCTTGATGGTCGAACTCAATCCTCTCTTCAGCATCACCGGCCGATCCACACGCCCGACCGCCTTCAGCAGCGGGAAATTCTGGACGTTCCGGGCTCCGATCTGCAGGATGTCGGTGTACTCCGCTACAAGATTCACGTTCGTTACGGTCATCACTTCCGTGATGACCGCCAGCCCATGCGCGTCACCCGCTTTGCGCAACAACTTGAGCCCTTCTTCCTCGAGCCCCTGAAAGTCATAGGGAGAAGTTCGGGGCTTGTATGCGCCGCCGCGCAGGACCTTTCCGCCCGCGCTGGCGACCGCTTCGGCCGTAGCCATGATCTGCTCTTCGGTTTCTACGGAACAAGGCCCCGCGATCACAACGAACTCGTCACCGCCGACTACGGTGTTACCAACTGCGATCTGCGTGCGGTCCAACCTGTACTGGCGGCTCACGAACTTGTACGGAGCCGAAATCCGCACTGCGCTCTCGACCGAATCATAGGATCGCAGCGATTCCAGGCAATGCGTCACATCTCCCGTCCCGACTGCGGCGATCACAACCCGTTCTTCTCCCTGGATGGAATGGACCCGGTATCCGAAATCTTCAATCCTTTTGCAGATGTCTTCAATCTGTTCTTTCGTTGCCCCTAACTTCATCGATATGATCATCAAGACCCCCGCAAATGAAAAACCCACTCAGTGCGAGTGGGCGGCCTCGTAAAAACAACTCAGTTCGAACCGACGCCACTCTGCGGGTCAATCACCCGTAAAGGAAAGCCAATAATAGGCGCGTTCGAACAACATGGTAAACGTGCAGTATACCAGTGACCACTGTGCCTGTCCAGTCGCACAATTTTTTCGCTTTCCGGTAGTCCTTCAGCCATCCATTAGGGATCGAAAGGCAGATCGAACGGTCTCGGGGAGAGGTTCCATCACGTGGGTCGTAAATCGGGGAAAGCCGGAGAGGCCTGAACAGCGTGGATTCACACCAACTTTTGCCCCGACACTCTCTCTGTAAGGGCATTTTCTGACCGCTCCCGGTGTGCTTGCCGCTGCACACATTTCGATCGTTCCTCTCCAACCCCTTTTACGGGAGGATGAGTGGCGCAGACTCCCCGTTTCTCTGTCTGATGAGGTAAACTGGGACAATGCAAGTCGGTGTGGAACCCATGCCGGCCAGGCAACGTCCTTCTCCAGTGGCGAAAGCGAAGTGAAGGGTCAAAGGAGATCCACTTTGTCAGGTCCACAGCGACTCATTCAGTCAGCCGCTCTTTGCATGCTTGCGGCTCTCGTCGGTACCAGTGCCGCGTCTGCGGCTTCGAAAGAGATCATTACTCTGCAGCGCGAAATGTCGATGCTGCTCGTCGAGGTGCGCCAGCTCAAGAGCCAATATGGTGAGCGGATGGCCGTCCTCGAAGAACTAACGAAGCAGAACCTCGAGGTCGCAAACCGCATGAATCAGGCGATGGCTGTGCTCGAACGGCAACTGGCAAAACAGAGCGAATCACTGGAGCGGCCGGTGTCGTCGATGAGCACGCGTGTCGAGAATGTGTCGAATGACTTCCGCAACTTGCGGGCCGCGGTCGAGGCCATCAACACACGTCTGTCTCGTGTGCAGCAGGACGTCGAGGACATCAAGAGTCATCTCACGACACTGCCTCCCCCATCCTTCGAAGGCGATGAGACGGCTTCCGCCGTCGATCCGTCTTCAGCCAGCACGCTGTTCGACGCTGCACTCGGAGATTTTCACCGTGGCAACTACGAGCTGTCGAAAGTCCAGTTCAACGATTACCTGAGAGACTACGGCCGGTCGCTCCGGGCTGTTGAGGCCCAGTACTACCTCGGAGCGATTGCTTATTCCGAACAGGATTACCTGGAAGCCACCCGCAACTTCGATCTCGTGCTCGAGCGATATCAGGTAGCCAGCATCACGCCGGATGCCCAGTACAAGAAGGCGATGTCGCTGATGAAACTCAATCGTCTGGATGAAGCCGGTGCCGAGTTGCAAAGCCTTGTCGAACGGTTCCCGAACAGCACCGTCACGCCCAACGCCGAGGCTCAATTGGAAGAGTTGCGTAGCTTCGATCAGAAACCTTCTCCTACGCGGCGGTCGTCTCTCACCAACTAGCTCGAGGCTGGGGCGAGCATTCCCAGCCGAACGGCGCTCTATCCCCTGCTCAGGTCGTACGGTTCCTCTGCCGCTCCCCGGCTCAATCGGTCATGCGCTGGCCGACATGAATCAGGTGCGCGGTCGTTGCGTTGAGCCGCAATCAAGCGCCTCGTTCTGATGCTCCTCTCGAGCTCTACGCCTCGCCGTGCGGTAAGAAATGCAGGTCAGGTTTGCAGTTTCCTGGCGATTGACTCGAGCTTGGCCGCCAGATCGGTGTCTTTCGAGGTGATGCCGCCTGCGTCGTGGGTCGTGAGATCGATCCTCACGGTGTGATAGACGTTGAACCATTCCGGATGGTGCCCGATCGCTTCAATCGCCACGGCGGCGGTCGCCATGAAACCAAAGGCATGGACGAAATCCGCGAACTTGTACTCTCGATGAAGTTTCCCTCTCTCGATTCTCCAGCCGGGAAGATTCGCGAGCGCCGAGTCGATCTCGTCGCCGGTGAGTCTTTTCAGGTCAGCCATATCCCCATCATATCGCCGCACTCTTCCCTGCAGCCGCACGAGAAGCCATCTTATTTGTCGGCACTCTCAGTGGACACTCCGCCACAAGCAATCGTCTCCGGGTGCGAAAATGAGTCGTTTGATTTTCAAGACTCATCCCAGCGGTATTCGAACGACCGCCTTGTCAGCACTCGCTGAAGTACTGGTCGGCCTGCTACTCGTGACCGTCGTCGGCAGCTTGCCGACAGTCGCTTCCGCAACCGAGATCGCCACCGGCGTCATGCTGGGACCGCGTTTCAAACCCGACCGTTTCTACATGCGCATGGGCGGCCGTTGGGAGGAAACCTACTCTCACCGGGTCTATCGGACCAAAGCGCGCGGACGTTTGATGATTCTTTGGCTTCCGAACGCCCTGTTCGAGGACGAGTGGCTGATTGAACGCGACTTTGACCCGGATGAGAATACGGACCGGGTGATAGCCTCCCTCGATGTGTACAACGCTTATGGAGTGGGCGCAATCGGCGTCAGCCTGCAGGGGGGTGTTCCCGGCTATCGCTTGGAAGTCAATGGCATCAACCGCAACGGCATGGCGAACGCCGGTAAGGAGAGCGGCTCGCTTGTCAGCGCGTTCAAGCCCGACGGCAGCTTGAAAGAGAGCTGGCTGGGTCGGCTCGAACGGCTGCTGCTGGAAACAGACCGCCGTGGGATGGTCGTCTGTCTCGCTTATTTCGGACGCGGACAGGATGAGATCTTCGAGTCTCCCCGGGCGATCGTCGCTGCCGCGCGCAACATGACTGATTGGCTCATCGAAAAGGACTTTCGCAACGTTGTGATTGATGTCGCGCCTGGCTGGGATCTCGAAGCACAGAACTGGGACCACGGCAGCTTTATTCCGGAGTACATAGCCCATGTATTGGAGGATGTGCGCGAGCGGTTCCACGACGCAGCTTTCGCTCTCCCGATCGGTGCTTCCAGCGGTGGAAACATGGCGTATCCCGACTCGCTGGCCCAACTTTGCGACGTCATCCTCGTGCAGGGTAACGGCGTAAGCCCCGATCAGAAACGGGTACGACTGAGGGAATTGAGATCGAATCTTCGGCCGGTTTGGATGATCGAGGACGATAACGGCGCTGAACCAACTCTGGCGACGCTGTCACGCGAGACCGCGAGCGCGAATGCGCTGTTCGCGAACGGCGCGGGCTGGGGCTTTCGACCGCTCGCCAGAGCCCATCTGTTCCCCTTCGACTACCGTCCCGGCTCCACGAGCGAGCTCACCAACGAGGTATCCCCCACGGAGCGCGACCGCGCGTACTTCAAAGCCGTCTTGGAACACATCGCGACTCTCGTTCTCAAGAAGCCCCCTCATAAGCAGCAGAAGAAACGCTAGTCTGCATTTCTCACCACGCGGCGAGGCGAAGTGCGTGAGAGGACCGTCAGGACGAGGCGCGCGCCGATTGGCGCGCGCAGGCGTACTTGAACAGTACATTGAGCACGGCAAGCAAGCGCAACGAAGTCCTGGCGGTCATATCGCGTGCTCCGGCCGTCATGTGGTGAGAAATGCAAGCTAGCAGCCGTGGAGAAGTCCCGTGGAAGGCGCAGCGGGCTTCTGCTCATCCTCGGCGCGGAGTGAGTAGGACCTCCGATCCAGGTGGTCTCCTGCGTCGAACGACAAAGCCGTCGACCTTTACCTCATCCTTGATCGTGGATGATTCTCCTTACTGACCTGAAACATCCTGTCTATCAAGCCGGGTTGACACCCATCCGGATGTTTCTTGCTTGAATGATCCGCACACGAGCGGAGTAAAAACTGACGTGGAAATACCGGCATCGGGTTGTTGTCCATCGCAATCCTGTTGCTTGAGATGTAGCGCGACTCGAAGTGGATTCCTGAGCTGTCTGTCGGTCGCTTGTCAGCGGTTTTCTTCGCAGAGCCTTTCCGCTATCCTGAGTGCACCATGGTCGTCAAAACTGCTGCCTCCTCCAAGATCCAAGAACTCTATATCAAGAAAACGCCGAAGTCGGCGCAGGCCCACCAGCGGGCTCTCAAGACCTTCCCCGATGGAGTCACGCACGTCGGGCGCTTTCTCAAGCCTCACCCTCTCTATGTCGATCGCACTCGAGGCTCACGGAAATGGGACATCGACGGCAACGAATATGTTGACTATTACGGTGGTCACGGCGCACTGATTCTGGGCCATGCCCACCCTGCCGTTGTCGAGGCGGTGATCCGCCAAGTGCCGCGAGGCACGCATTACGGCGCTCAGCACGAACTGGAACTCGAGTGGGCCGAACTCATCAAGGAGATGATTCCGTGCGCTGAAAAGGTTCGCTTGGTCTCCTCGGGTACCGAGGCCACGCACATGGCGCTTCGGCTGTCGCGAGCCCATACGGGCAAGACGAAGTTCCTTCGCTTCGGCAATCACTTCCACGGCTGGCATGATCACGTTGCGTTCAACAACCCTGCGCCGGAAGTCAACCAGCCGGAGGGCATCCCTGGCTCGGTCGTGGAGGAAGTAGTCGTAGTCCCCCCCAACGACATCGAAGCCGTCAAAGCCGTGCTGTCGAGCCGGGACGACGTTGCAGCCGCCATCCTCGAACCGACCGGGGCGGGATTCGGGCACGTGCCGACGAGCGGGGCATTCCTTCGCGAACTCCGCGAAGTGACCGCCGAGCACGGTGTGGTCCTGATCTTCGACGAAGTCGTTACCGGCTTCCGCGTCTCACCCGGCGGGGCGCAGGCACACTACAAGATCATGCCCGATCTCACGACCGTCGCCAAGATCGTCGCAGGCGGATATCCCGGCGCCGCCGTCGTCGGCCGGGCGGACATCATCGACATCCTGCGATACATCGAAACCGAGGATGGCTTCACCCCTCCTCGCATCCCACACCAGGGAACCTTCAACGGTTATCCCGTCGCAGCCGTTGCGGGCATGGAAACATTGAAGTTGCTCAAATCGGGCGAGTATATCGATCGCGCCAACAATACCGCCGAAGCCATTCGCAACGGCATCGACGAAATTCTGAAAAAGAACGGCGCGCCCTGGTGCGCGTACGGTGAGTTTTCCGGATTCCATGTCTTTACCAACCCCGAGCGGCAAACCGTCACGCGGGAAGATATCTACAATGGAAAAATCTCATGGAGTGTGCTCGCCCATGGCTTGAGCGCCGAGCTTGGCCATAAGGTGAGGCTAGCCGCGATCTGCGGCGGCGTCGACCTCACCGGTTGGCCTGGCGGGATTGTTTCCGGCGTGCACGACGGCCAGGATGTCGACGCGACGCTCGCAGCATTCGAGAACGCTGTGAAAATGCTTGCGGACGAGGGTGAGTTCGACTAGCCTGCATTTCTCACCACGCGGCGAGGCTA
>JAPPLB010000041.1 GCA_028819575.1 Bryobacterales bacterium
CCTGACGGCCCTCTCACGCACTTCGCCTCGCCACGTGGTGAGAAATGCAGGCTAGACTTCGACCTCCGTGCCGAGGCCGGGGCCTTTGGGCAAGCAGGCACAACCGTCTTGATAACGAATGGGCGTCGTCGCGATCGAGCGTTCGTGATAAATGGGCCCGATGATGTCATGGTTGACGGCGGCCGACAAGTTCGGGATGGCGCAGGCGGTGTGCAGCATGGCGGCCGTTCCCAGGTCCCATTCGAGGTTGCTGCCGATTACGCATTCCAATCCGGCCGCCTCCGCAATCTGGGCGATTTGCATCGACCGCAGGATGCCGCCGTTCTTACCGGGGTAGATGCTGATCACGTCGCAAGCCTCGGTGCGGACGG
Source organism: Bryobacterales bacterium (assembly GCA_028819575.1). Lineage (GTDB taxonomy): Bacteria > Acidobacteriota > Terriglobia > Bryobacterales > UBA6623 > JAPPLB01. Next base: position 372 of record JAPPLB010000041.1, read on the forward strand.
CCTCGACCGCGTGCCTCGCTGTAAAGACGCCTTCGTCGAGCATGATCGGAATCGACGTGCGCTGACGGACCCGGGCGGTGGCACGGAACTCGCCCCTGGGCAAAGGTTGTTCGAGCACGTTGACACCGAGCCTCTCCAAATGCGGTAACGCCTCCACCGTCTGCCGCTCGTTCCAGCCGCCATTGGCGTCGGCGCCGATGAGGAAGTTGTCACCCATGGCCGCTCGGATGGCTGCAACCCGTTCGATGTCCGTCTTGATGTCGAGGCCCACTTTCACCTTCACGGCGCGAAAGCCTCGGGCGGCCATCGACTGCGCCACGTTGGCGGCATGCGTCGGGCTGAATGCGCCGATCGAGAATTTCAAAGGGATCGCCTCAGACCGTCTCGCTCCCCCCAGTAATGTCGTGACCGGGACGCCAAGAGCCTTGCCGACGAGGTCCAGCAACGCCATCTCGATAGCCGCTTTAGCGAACGGATTGTCGATGAGCGCCTTGTCCATCGCTTCGGCGGCGGCAGTGATTTCCCGCGCGTCGCGTCCGATCATGACCGGAGCGAGAACGTTGTCTATCGCTGCCAGCGCCCCTTCCTGTGTCTCTCCGCTCCACATCGGCATGACGGTCGCTTCGCCGTAGCCGACGTGACCCTCATCATCACGAACGATGACGACGACGTACCGCGAGATGCGATGAGCGCCGAGCGAGCTGACAATGCTCAGATCGGGAGTGACGGCAATGGAAACGGGCTGCGTTTCTATGGAGGTGATTTGCATGCGTTCCTATGGGAAGCGAATCTTCGCGAGGTAGATGCTGGTCTTGGCCTCATGTGACGAGTAGTAGCTCATCCAGAGCATGTCGTCGTGCCAGACCATTCCGGGGTAGCTGGTGTCGCCGCCGCTGGGAAGTGTGAGGACGGGCTCGTACCTCTCACGGGTCATCCGCGCGAGGACGGTGTGTCGCGTGCCGTCCTCGTTGTAGCGGCGTCCCGAGGCCCACAGCGATCCGTCGGGCAGGCGAATGAAGTTCGGTCCGCCGATCTGGTGCTCCATCTTGTGGAAATCCCAATGCTTGTACGGCGGAAAGCTGTGGCCGATCCAACCGGGACGCACCAGCACAATCATTTCATCGTCGGGCATGAAGCGAAGAGTTGTCTCGCTGACGCCTTCCACCATGAACTCCGTGATGTAGTCCCATTCGATGCCGTCTGTCGTCGTGTAGAGAAAGCCGCGGCGCGGGCGTCGTCCCTCATTGAGCTTCGAGAGGCAGTACCCGCGGCCCTTGTGCCAAGTGATGCGCCACAGCCAATGGTCTTCGGCGAGCACTTTCTCGGGAGTAGACCATGCGGCGCCGTCCGAAGAGAAGGACACACGGGGAGATCGCGTCCAGTACCGGCCGTTCTCATAAACAGCGCCGCCCATCACCAGCATGAGGTGGCCATCGGGCATGACGGAGAGCTTGGGGTCGCGAAGGTCGATGCCCGATTCTTCGACCAAGCCTGTTGATTGCCATTTTTCGGCGTCGTCGGATACCAACACGCGAACCACGCCGATATCTCCCTCGTGGCTCACTCCTTCGCGGAACGTGCAGTACCACCGATCCTGGAAACGAACCAAGTCCGTGAAGGAGTTGTATTCTGCGCGGTCCCAGATCTTTTTGACGGAGACCAGCACCGGTTCCGAACCGCGCGCCGCCAACGGAGCGGAATGCAGTATTCCAAGGCTGGCGGCCGCGGCCTGCACGAAATCCCGGCGGGTGATTGGGCTGCTTTTCATGCTGGATCCTCCAACGATCTTGCTGGTGTAAGATGGGTCACTTCTTCTCATGGCTCGATTTGACAGAAAGCCGCTCATCGCGATCGGCGGAATTCAACACGAATCGAATTCGTTCAGTACGGCAACAACGACGGTCGCCGATTTCGAGCGCAACAACTTGACGCGCGGCGCTGACATTGTACCGGCCTGGCGAGAGAGCAAGCACGAAGTCGGTGGGTACATCGAGGGCGCAGCCGGCTACGATTTCGATCTCCACCCGACTCTGTTCGCGGTTGCGACGCCGTCGGGTCCGGTCGCCTCGGAGGCTTTCGAGACGCTCACTGGGGAGCTCGTCGAGAGAATCCGTTCCGCGCCGCCGCTGGATGGAATGTTGCTTGCCTTGCACGGAGCCATGTATTGCGAGAGCCATCCCGACGGCGATGCGGAGATCGTGCGGCGAGTCAGAGCCGCCCTGCCCGACGCATTGCCCCTCATTGTCACGCACGATTTTCACGCCAACGTGGCGCCCGAGTTGATCGCGCACTGCGATGCGTTGACGATCTACAAAACGAACCCTCACGTCGACCAGCGCGAGCGGGGCCGGAAAGCAGCCGAGATTATGGCTCGAACCGTGCGCGGCGAAGTTCGTCCGGCACAGGCGATTGAGAAACCGGCGCTTTTCTACAACATCTGCTTTCAGAACACGAGCCTGCCGCCGTTGGCTCCGATTACCGAAGAGACGCGGCGCCTCGAGCGAGACCCGAGAATCCTCTCGGCCAGCGTATGTTGCGGTTATCAGTACGCGGACGTATCGGCCATGGGACCGAGTGTCGTGGTTGTCACTGACGGTGACGAGGACCTGGCGCGTTCGGAAGCAAAGCGCCTTGCCGACATGCTTTGGGGCATTCGCGAGCAGTTGGTGCTCGATGCGCCCGACGCGGCCGAGGCTGTGCGGCGGGCTGTTTCGGGCGATGCGTTTCCGGTCGTGCTGGTCGAGTTGGGCGATAATGTCGGCGGTGGTTCGGCGGCCGACGGCACGTTCATCCTGAGCGAGCTGTTACGACAGCAAGCGCAAGGGTGGGTGGAGGTGATCGCCGATCCCGAGGCGGTCCAGGCTGCGACGGAAGCCGGTGTCGGCGGGACATTGGAGGCGCTGGTCGGCGGCAAGACGGACGAGCTTCACGGCGAGTCGGTTCTGATCCGCGGCAAGGTCAAGTGTTTGCACGACGGCAGGTTTATCGAGACGGAAATCCGCCATGGTGGGGCGCGCTACTACGATCAAGGCTTGACGGCCGTCATCGAAGTCGAAGGCTCTACAAGAGACCTGCAGAATCTGCTTGTGCTGACGACGTTGCGGTTGCCGCCGTTCAGCTTGCATCAGTTGACAAGTTGCGGTGTATATCCTGAGCGGCAGAAGATTCTTGTCGTGAAGGCGGCGATCGCCTACCGCGCCGCCTACGGACCGATCGCAAAGCGCATCATCGAGGTGGACAGCGGTGGTCTCACGGCCGTCAACCCGGCCAGGTTCGACTACAAGCACGTGCGCCGGCCCCTCTACGCGTTGGATTGAGAATGGCGCAGTTGGCAACTTTGGGAGAAGGCAACACACCGCTTGTCCCAAGCATCGCAATCGGCCCCAAGCTCGGTCTCGAGAACCTCTACTTCAAGCTCGAGAACTGTAACCCGACGGGCTCCTACAAGGACCGCTTCGTCGCGGCTGAGATCACGCAGCTTCTTGCACGCGGAGTGAAGGCTTGCGTGGCGACTTCCTCAGGCAACACGGGATCGTCGTTGGCCTCCTACTGCGCCCGCTACGGAATCGCTTGCGCGATCGTTGTCAGCCCAGAAACCCCCGCCGGCAAGCTCGAACAGATGCGCTCCCACGGCGCCCACGTCTTTCAGGTGACGGGGTTTATCTCGTTGCCTGAAGTAACGGACTCTGTCTTGCAAACCCTGGAGCGGCTCTGCCATGAGCGAAACCTGGCCTTGGTCATATCAGCGTTCCGCTACTGTCCGGTGGGAATGAACGGTGTGCAGTCGATCTCTTTCGAGTTGAGCAGACAATGCGGAGGCCGGGTGGATCACGTATTCGTCCCCGTCGGCGGTGGGGGACTGTTCACAGCGGTCTGTCGAGGTTTCGACGACTCGTCCGGTCCGAAGCCCAAAGTGCATGTCGTGCAGCCGAGAGGCTGCCCGACGGTCGTCGAAGCGTTCGAACGAGGAGTGGATGAGATCCGAGCCGTTCAAAGCACTACGAAGATCAGCGGGCTTGCGGTGCCCTTCGACGTGGATGCCGGACTCGCGCTCAAAGCTCTTCGCCACAACGGCGGCTGCGCCTTCGGTGTTGAAGACGAGGAAGTTTACGAAGCACAACGAGCCATGCTGGCCGAGGAGGGAATCTATTGCGAGCCCGCCGGCGCCGCCGCCCTGGCCGGTCTGCGCAGTGCGGTGGAAAAAGACCGGGTGCACCCTGACGATGCCATCGTATGCCTGGTCACCGGCCACGGCTTCAAAGACCCCGACTCCATTGCCCACGCCGCCGCGGAGTATCCACCTGTACTCCTGGAGGCGAATCAGTTGCGGGAGAAGCTCAGCGGCCCATTGGATTGAAGCCCGTCAACCTTCCTGTATGCTGAGAGCGGGAATTCGCATCTCGCCCTGCGCGTTCCGTCTGACCCGCCCGAAAAGATGGATGTCGTGGAAGCAGGCGATCGATTACGAAAGCTCCAGGAATCGATATCTCCGGACAGTGCGAGCAGCAAAGCATCACGCAAGGAAGGGCGTCGTCCGTGAAGCGGCTCCTGGCGGCCGAGGCCCTCTTCGAATACGGTGTCGAAGCTCTCTCACGGCGGGCTCTCACGGCGGGCGAGCTTCGCACCCGGCTCGAACGCCGGGCCGCCCGAATCCAGGATGTCGACGAGGTGCTCAAGCGCCTCGGGGCGGTCGGCTATCTCGATGATTCCCGAGTTGCCGAATCCTATTCCCGTTTTCGCAAAGAATGCGAAGCACTCGGGCCGAAGCGTATTGTCCGCGAACTCCAGCGCCGCGGCGTCGACTCCTCTCTCGCGGAGGCCGCTGTCGGTGAAGCCTATGAGGGCAGTGATGAAATGGAACTCATCCACGCCCACCTTCGGAAGAAGCTTGGGAAGGAGTATCGTGAACGCAAGATCGAAGACCCGAAGGTCATCGTGAGGCTCTATCGCGGGCTCGCGAGGGCCGGATTCGCCGGTGATAGAATCGTGGATGCGTTGCGCGAAATCTCCTCCGACAGCGAATGGTTGGACGGATTCGCCGATGATCCAGGCGACGAGAGTTGGGAGGTCTGAGGCGTGCGGCTCGCCTGAGATAGACCCGACCACCCTGCCGAGCCGCGCCAGGTAGGGTCACGTGTGCTCTTCCAGGACCCGAACTTGACAGGCGACGACGTCAGAAGAAAGTTCCTGAGCTTCTTCGAAGGCAACGGTCACCGCATCGTGTCAAGCTCGTCGCTCGTCCCCGCGAACGACCCGACCTTGCTCTTCACCAACGCCGGGATGAATCAGTTCAAAGACGTCTTTCTCGGCGCCGAGAAGCGCGAATACTCCCGCGCGACCACTTCCCAAAAGTGCGTCCGCGCGGGCGGCAAGCACAACGATCTCGAAAATGTCGGGTACACGCGGCGCCACCACACGTTCTTCGAGATGCTGGGCAACTTTTCCTTCGGCGATTATTTCAAGCAGGACGCTATCGCGTATGCCTGGGAGCTTGTCACGAAGGTCTACGGACTGCCGAAGGAGCGCCTCTACGCCACTATCTTTGAGGACGATGACGAGGCCGGGGAGCTGTGGAAGAAGACGACGGATATTGCCCCCGACCGTATCTTCCGCTGTGATGCGAAGAACAATTTCTGGCAGATGGGCGACACTGGCCCGTGCGGCCCCTGTTCGGAAATCTTCTACGACTTCGGGCCTGGCGCGCTCGAGCCCGATGAAGCCGACGAGCCCTTCCCGGCGGATACGAACCGCTTTGTCGAGATCTGGAACCTCGTCTTCATGCAATTCGACCGTGACCCGGCGGGCAAACTCACGCCGCTGCCGCAGCCGTCGATCGACACCGGAATGGGACTCGAACGGACGGCCGCCGTCCTGCAGGGCAAGCTCAGCAACTTTGATGCGGATCTGATCCGCCCGATCATCGACCGCGCTGCTGAGATTCTCGGCAGCATCGCTTTCGGCGAAAACGCAAAGCACGACACGACACTTCGCATCATTGCCGACCACAGCCGCGCCTCCGCGTTTCTCATTCACGACGGCGTTCTGCCCGCCAACGAAGGACGCGGCTATGTGTTGCGCAAGATCATTCGTCGCGCACTGCGGCACGCCCGCCTCGCGGGCCGTGATACGCCGTTCCTCTACGAACTGACCGGCTTTGTCGCCGAGCACATGAAGGCCGGCTATCCGGAAATGATGGATTCGGTGCAGCGCGTCGCGCGCGTCGTCAAGGAAGAGGAGACGCGCTACCGACACAGCTTCGCACTGGCCGAAAAGATGTTCGAGGCGGAAACCAGAAAAATCGGCGACGGTGTTCTGCCAGGATTGGCGGCCTTCAAGCTGTATGACACATTCGGCCTCTCGCTCGACGAGCAGCAGGAGATGGCGCGCGAGCGTAACCTGACCATCGATCATGCCGGTTTCGAAAAAGAGATGGGTGCGCAGCGCGCTCGCGCCCGAGCGAGTTGGAAGGGCGGCGACCAGGCCACCGTCGCTCCGATCTACAAGGAACTGCGGGAAAAACACCCCACTCGATTCGAGGGCTACGGCAATCTCGAGACGACGAAGTCGACGATCGTTTCTCTGCTTGTCGATCAACAGCCGGTCGACCAGGTCGCTGCTGACACCCCGGCTGAGTTGGTGCTCGACCGGACACCCTTCTATGCCGAGGCCGGCGGACAGGTCGGTGACCAGGGTGTCCTTCTTGCAGGCGGCGAAGTCGCAGCGCGCGTCAGCGATGTGCAATCGCCGGTTCGCGGACTATCGGTGCATGCTGTCACTACGACCGCGTCCCTCGAAGTCGGGCAGAAGGTTGCCTGCCATGTCAGTGCCGAGCTGCGGAGCGCCACGATGCGGAATCACACGGCGACGCACTTGATGCACGCCGCGCTCCGCAAGACGCTCGGTACTCACGTGAAGCAGGCGGGCAGCGTCGTCGCGCCGGACCGTCTCCGCTTCGACATTACCCACTACACTGCCGTCGACGACGCCGAGCGTGAGGAAGTCGAGCGTCTTGTCAACGCAGAAATCCTCAAGAACACGCCTGTCACTACCGAGATTCTTGATCTCGATGAGGCTCTCCAGACGGGCGCCATGGCGCTGTTTGGCGAGAAGTACTCCGAGAAAGTGCGCGTCGTCGGTATCGACGGTTTCAGCAAGGAACTTTGCGGCGGCATTCACGTCAACCGCACCGGTGACATCGGCCTCTTCAGGATCACCTCCGAGAGCAGCATCTCGGCCGGCGTGCGCCGCATCGAGGCCGTCACCGGTTTCGGCGCCTACGACGAGTACCGTCAGGCCACCACCGCCATCGGGCGGTTGACTGCGATGTTGCACGTCTCCGAACCGGCACTCGTTGCATCCGTCGAACGCCTGGCAGACGAGCGCAAGAGCCTCGAGCGTGAGGTCGCGCAGCTCAAATCGAAGCTGGCCCAAGCCAGCGCCGCTGAACTCACCGGGAAAGCGCGTGATGTCAAAGGCATCAAGGTCGTCTCCGCAAAAGTCGGCGGGCTCGACCGCAACCAGATGCGTTCTCTCGCTGACTCGCTGCGGAACAAGATCGGTTCGGGCGTCGTCGTTCTGGCGAGCACCGATGATGGCAAAATCGCGCTTATCTCCGCGGTAACCAAAGACCTCGCCGGCAAGAAGGTACATGCCGGCAAGCTCGTCGGCGCGGTGGCGCTGGAAGTCGGCGGTCGCGGCGGCGGACGTCCCGACCTTGCCGAAGCGGGCGGCAAGAACACTGGCAAGCTGCCCGAGGCACTCGAAAAGGTCTACGACTTGGTCGGTGAAATGGCGGGCGACTAGCTGGATTTCAGCCGGTCGGAGATTCTCAATTCATTTCCCAGGCCGGTTGCAAGCCGCACAACAGCGCCGGTCCTGGCCGCTGCCCATCAGAGGCGGTGGCTGTTCGTTCCCCGTTGATGTTGGCAATGCCCTTTCCTACAGCAAACTCCGAAAGTACTCCTCGCTCAGGCCCGCATCACGAACAATGCCACCCATCGTGTACGCGTTGACCGGGTTCTGGCGAGGGATGGTCAGAATGCGCGAGCCTTCGGTCATTACGACGTGCTGTCCTGTCGAAGCACTCTGAAGCCGGCCTTCTCCAGGGCTCGGACAGCATGCTAGCCTGCATTTCTCACCACCGGACGGCCAAAGCACGCCATATGGCCGCCAGGACTTCGTTACGCTTGCTTGCCGTGCTCAACGTACTGTTCAAGTACGCCTGCGCGCGCCAAGCAGCTCGCGCCTCGTCCTGACGGCCCTCTCACGCACTTCGCCTCGCCACGTGGTGAGAAATGCAGGCTAGTCGCTCCAGAAGAAGTGTCTGACGGCCAGTGAACCCCAAAGGCCGTGTTTCGTAACCCGAGGGCCGAAGGAGGCGATACGGCCGCTATACATGCGCACGCGTTTTTCCTCCGCCCGGCTCGCGCCAAGCCTGCATGTCTCACCACCCGACGGTCGAAGCACGCGATACGACCGCCAGGACTTCGTTGCGCTTGCTTGCCGTGCTCAACGTACTGTTCAAGTACGCCTGCGCGCGCCAAGCGGCTCGCGCCTTTTTCCTCCGCCCGGCTTGCGCCTAGTCCTGACGGCCCTCTCACGCACTTCGCCTCGCCGCGTGGTGAGACATGCAGGCTACCAGCCAACCTAGGCCCGGGAGAGCGAGTTCAATAGAATTTCCTTGCGAGCGGGTTAGGAACTCCCATGGGCGGACACGTCGAGGCTTTAACCTGCATTTCTCACCACCCGACGGTCGAAGCACACGATACGACCGCCAGGAC
>JAPPLB010000141.1 GCA_028819575.1 Bryobacterales bacterium
CCTGGCGGTCGTATCGTGTGCTTCGACCGTCGGGTGGTGAGAAATGCAGGTTAGCCTCTACGAGTAACGATACGGCGCATCAAGCTGCCATTCATCCAGAGACCCTGGAGTCGGTTCCGCCTATAGCAGACAAAGAAGAGCCGCTGCAGCCTTGTTTCGGAAGCGGTGGGTTTGATGGGATGGGTGATGGTGATGGGCCGAACCCATGAAGGCGCGGCCCAAAAGGAAGCGCCGGTTACGGCAACATCGGTTCCGTAATCGTGTACTCGACGTCAAGCGACTTCAAGAACGCCACCAGGTCCGCCTTGTCCTCGTCGGTGAGGTTCGCGTTCTTGGCGTCGGCCAGATTCGTCTCGTCCAACCACTCGTTGGCCTTGCCTCCGGTAGACATCAACTCGACGGCATCCTCGATCGTAGCCACGCTTCCATCGTGCATATAGGGCGCAGACTTGCTGATGTCGAGCAAGGTCGGCGTCTTGAACGCGCCCGTGTCCTTTTCGTCTCCCGAGACCTTGGCGCGGCCCACATCGGGCGTTTCCGCATCCATGCCGATGCCGACATTGTGGTACTGCAGGTCGGTCAGCAGAAGGCCGTCATGGCAGTTGGTGCACTTGGCCTTCTCACTGAACACAGTCCAACCGCGCTTCGCGTCTTCGCTGATGGCCGAGTCGTCCCCGGCACGGAACCTTACCCAGGCCGAATCGGCGGCCACGATCGTGCGCATGAACGAAGCGACGGCCTTCGCTACGTTATCCGGCGTGGCGTCCTCGCCAAAGATCGTGTTGAACTGCTCTTTGTAGCCCTCGATCTCGTTCAACTTGGAGCAGATGTCATCCATACTAGGTGCGCCGTCATTGCCGGATGCGCCCATGTTGCCCCCGCTCCAGGCGCCTTGCACCTGTTTCTCGAGCGCACCAGAACGGCCGTCCCAATAAAGCTCCGAGTGGTAGCCGATATTCCAGAGCGTCGGGCTCGATCGCGTCAACGTCTTGTCGAACGCACCGATGGCGACCGGCTTGCCGTCGGTCAGGCCGTGTTCCTTGAGGTGGCAGCCATAGCAGGAACGATTGCCGTCACCGCTCAGCCGCTGGTCGTAGTAAAGCTGTTTGCCGAGCGCAACCTTTTCCGCGGTCATTGGGTTGTCCTCAGGAATCTCCATCTCGGCGTAGCCTTCAAGCTGCGGGAAGGCGGCCTCTTCCGGTTCGGGCTCTTCGGATGTCGGGACGTCGCAGCCCACGAATCCGATCGCCGCGACCAATACCGCCAAAGCCACCGTCACCATAGGACGATTTTCTTGCCAAAAGGACAGCATGACGTTTCTCCTTTGAGGCTTCTTCGCAGGAAGGCTTCCCGTTCTGAAGCGTAGTTATTGTATCCCCGCGTTTTGGCCCATATCAAGGGGGAATCCGTGTTTCGAGACTCGTCGTCCCTAGCGAAACTCCGCCTTTACCTGCTTGAGCTCCGCCGCCTCCGGCAACTTGCGGTAATAGGGATCGAGAGGAAAGCATCCCGAGATCATGCCGTTTCGCGGTCCCGTCGTGCAGTCGCTGAATGTACGGCAGACCCGTTTCGTTTCCAGCGAGCCGCTGACAAGAACGTCCCGCGGCAGCGTCGGATACGACAACACCACTCGACCCAATCCCACCGAATCCGTCCGCCCCGTCCGCACGGCCCATTGCGCCACGTGCGGCAGATACTCCTGCAGATAAGAGTACGCGGTGCCCACGACCGTCATGCCGGGAAAGCGCTTCTTGATCGCGGCAGCCACCTCGATTTGGCGGGCGCAACCGACAAGCGGGTCTTCGGGCGGCTGATAGCCGTCGGACGGTGGAAACAGCGCCGGGCGCTGAATGTGCGGGTTGTAGTAGGGGCTGCCGCCGCTCACGTTCAGCATCCGAATCCCGAGTTCCTGCAGCAGCGTGACGAACTGCTCCGTCTCGCTCAGGTCGTAGTCCGTCGGATCATCGGCGTCGACCCCGAACCCATAGCGGTAGGCTCCCGAGAACTGGTCCGGGATGCCCGGTCCGAGCTTCGTTCCCTCGCGCCGGCTCGCATCGGGGTGAAACGGGATCAAATCAAAGGCGCTCATACGGACCGCGATCTTGATCTTCTTAGTACTTGATCGGATGCCCTGAACGACTTCGCGCAGGAAACGAGTTCGATTCTCGAACGACCCGCCGTAGGGTCCCGGCCGGGTGTGGCTGCTGAGGAACTCATGTCCGAGATAACCGTGGCAGTGCTTCACGTCGACAAACATCGCTCCGCACTCCTCGGCGATCTTGCCCGCCGCGATGAAGCGATCGATGATGCGCCGGATATCGTCGTCCGTGAGCACCGGATAGTCGTCTCCCAGGCCGAACTTGCGGTCAAGCACCTGGTGGCGGTACAGGATTTTGGGCTCGGGCTTGTCCTTGCGAAAGGGTTTCGAGAAGCGGCCCGAATGTGTGAGCTGAAAGCCGACGAGCAGATCATCCGTCGACCCGACCTCGATACGGTGCGTCTCGAGAAGCTCATCGAGAAGTTTCGCCAAGCCGTCTTGCGTCTCTTCACTGATGATCAACTGGTTAGGATTGGCTCGCGAATCGGGCAGAACCGCCATCGCTTCGCCACCCCAAATCCACTTAGCGCCGCTGCGCCCGAAGTTGCGCCAGCGCCGGCGAACCAGTTCGCTCGGACGCCCGTCGGTTTCTCCGTCCCACCCCTCCATCGGATGGATCGTGAAACGATTGCCGACCCGAAATCCATCCACCGTCATCGGAGCGGCCAACGGAGACCCCGGGGCCGTCTCGATGGTGTCTTCGCACTGGATCTTGAGTCCGAGCTTCGCCAAATGCGCACGAAACGATTCGACCGTCTTGAAAGTGGCCACGCGAGGGTAAGAGGACATGCGGGTTGAGTCACCAGTATAGGTTGAGCGGAGCGGCGCGCTCTCTGGCGCGGACTGAAGAAAGCCCATCGCTGCCAGACGGCGCGGCCTGCGCGCGGCCGGAGCGCCGCCGGGTTTTACTTTGATACGCTTTTGCTGAACAACCCGTGGCGACGGACACACAAGGGAAGATCCTGACCGTAACCGGTCCGATCGAACCGGCAGATCTGGGCAAGACCCTCATTCACGAGCACCTTTTCTTCGACCTGAGCTGCTACTTCCGTCCGCCGGAAGATGAGCGCGGCAAGAGCCTTGCCGACGAGCCGCTGCAGTTGTCGAATCTGGGCTGGGTACGGCAGAACATCATGAGCTCACGGCCCAACCTGGTGATGGACGATGCCGGCGTCGTGGAAGCCGAAGTGGGGAAGTTTCAGGACCTCGGCGGCTCAGCCCTGGTGGACCAGACCATTCGAGGCATTGCTCCAAACCCGCAAGGGCTGGCACGGGTCTCCGCTCGCACCGGCGTCCGGATCGTTGCCGGCAACGGCTATTACATTCATCCCTCGCACCCTCCGGACATGGATGACAAGACCATTGCGGATATCCGTACCGAAATCATCCGCAACGTGACCGAGGGCATCGACGGCAGCGGCATTCGGTCCGGCCTGATTGGCGAGATTGGGGCATGTTGGCCGCTTCATCCGAATGAAGAGAAGTGCATCCGGGCATCCGCGCAGGCGCATCGGGAAACCGGAGCGCCCATCTCGATTCACCCCGGTCACAGTGTCGACTCGCCGCCAACGATACTGGACATTCTCGAGGCGGAGGGAGTCGCCCCCAGCCGCGTCATGATGAGCCACATCGAAAACAGGAACCGTGACGAGATCGACCTCTATCGCAGGCTTGCCGACCGCGGATGCAACCTCAGCTTCGATTCTTTCGGCCGGGACATCTACTTCGCATACGCGGGCCGCCATCACCCTTCGGATGACATTCGAGTCAACGTCATCTCCGAGCTGGTGCAGCAGGGGTACGTCGGCCAGATCTACGTCGCACAAGACTGCAGCTTCAAATCGGACCTGGCCACGTACGGCGGGTATGGGTACGGTCATGTTCTCGAAAATATCGTCCCCCGTCTGAAGGCGCGAGACGTCTCCGACGATGATCTCGACAAGATCCTGGTCGAGAATCCCAGACGTTTTCTGACGATGCAGTAACCGGAAATCTCATGTCGCGGCCGTCGCGAGCTCGATCCGCCAAACTCTTTCGGCGCAACTCACCGTGCCTGCCCGGCGGTGGGGTGCCGACAAAGTAGGTCGAACCACAAACCGTTTTTTCGCTCGTGGGAGCTGACACGACATGCCTGATTTTGTAAATCCCTTGAAAGAGAGACTCGCCGCCGGTGATCCTGTGCTCGGGAGCTGGATCTGGTTCACCGACCCTTGCTCCGCCGAAATGATGGCGCAGGCCGGGTTCGATTGGCTGCTGATCGACTTGGAGCACAGTCACATCGGCCCGGCGTCATTGCGCAACATCATCATGGCCGTCGATCGTTACGAGTGCGCCCCGATCGTGCGCACCAAGGTGGGTGATATCGACTCGATCAAAGTGTCGCTCGATGCGGGTGCGATGGGCGTGATCATCCCCCAGATCAATACTCCCGAGGAAGCGCAGTGGGCCGTCACGCACACCAAGTACGCGCCGCTGGGCAAGCGGGGCATCGGGGCCATGCGCGCAACGTCCTACGGAACTCGCTGGGACGAGTACCTGAGTCAAGCAAACGAACAGATCCTGACGATCGTGCAAATCGAGGACAGGCAGGCGGTCGACAACCTTCCTCACATCCTGAGCACACCCGGACTGGACGGTATCTTTGTCGGCGCATTCGACCTCTCCCAATCGATGGGGATTCTGCCCGGCCAAACCGATCCGAGGCTGGATGCAACCATAGATCAGGTGATCGACGCGGCCCGCTCCCGAGATCTGATCGTCGGGGCCTGCGTGACCTGGGACAACGTTGACTCTCTGGTTTCGAAAGGCGTAACGCTGCCGATCATCGGAGCGGACGTTGAATTCATGTTCGAGACGGCTCGCGCCTGCACGAAAAAGTGGCGAAAAGCCCGAGAAAAGGTGTCCGTCCAGGCCGCCGGCTCCCACGAGTGAGGCGGTCGCGTCATCAGCTCATTATCAGCCCGCCGCCGATGTTCAGGGCCTGACCCGTGATGTTGCCGTTGCAGTCACCGCCAGAAACGAGACGAGTTCCGGCGCCACGAGGGCTCGATGATCTTCGCGAGCGGAAACTCCGCCAGTAAGCCGCAGCGCGGAACTCATCCGGAGGAACGCCGGCTTCTGACCTGCATTTCTCACCACGTGGCGAGGCGAAGTGCGTGAGAGGGCTGTCAGGACGAGGCGCGAGCCGCTTGGCGCGCGCAGGCGTACTTGAACAGTACGTTGAGCACGGCAAGCAAGCGCAACGAAGTCATGGCGGTCCTATCGCGTGCTTCGACCGTCGGGTGGTGAGAAATGCAGGCTGGAGCATCCTCTTGAAGACCTTGCCGCGCCATCTCGGTGCCGGTCCAGCCGGGACAGACGGCGTTGACGGTGATGAGACGGGGCGCCGGGGCAGTCGGTGGCGGCAGGCGCGGTCTCAGTTCGCCGCCAACACCAGCTTGCCGTCGGTAAGTTCGGCGCGTTGGGGAAACCGCCGCGCCAGATCGAGACTGTGGGTCACGGTAATGAGGATGGTGTTCTCCTCCCCGTGGAGCTCGAGCAGCAAGTCCGCGACGGCTTCGGCCGTTTGGCGATCGAGATTGCCCGTCGGCTCGTCGGCAAGAATCAGCGGGGCCTTGTTGACCAGCGCCCGAGCGATGGCGACGCGTTGACGCTCGCCGCCGGACAACTCCGCAGGGCGATGCTCCATGCGACCGCTCAACCCAACGCGATCCAGCAGCTTGAGCGCCCGCTGCTCGGACTCAGCCGGACTTTGCGCCGAACTGGGCGCCATCGTCGGGATCAGCACGTTCTCGAGAGCCGTGCACTGCGGTAACAGGTGATGCTCCTGGAAAATGAAACCGACTTGTTCATTGCGGAACGACGCCAAGTCCGTCTCGTCGAGCGCGAAAGGGTCCTGGAATCCGACCGACAGGGAGCCGGCGGTGGGAGTCTCGAGTGTCCCGAGCATGTAGAGCAGAGTGCTCTTGCCTGAACCCGAGGGCCCCATGATCGCAAGGGCATCACTGCGCTTCAACTCGAACGAGACGCCGCCAATGACGACGAGCGGATCGCCGGGAGTGGAGTACTCCTTTCGGAGATCACTTACTACCAGGTGCGCTTCTGTCATCGACCGATCAGTTCCGGAATCAGGATCAATGCTGTGCCTCAGGGCTTTCCGAGTGTCTTCTCAGCGGCTCCGGGGTTGCTCTCGAAGAGCGTCCGTACTCCAGATGAGCCTCCGGGTCGCCATGACCGCTGCTCCCTCTGACAACCTAACAAGGCGTTCACGCACACGACAAGCCTGGCCGGGTCATTCTGATACTTCCGCGAACGGGGCAACCTGCAACGCCTCGTCGATCACCGGCGGGATCGGCGTTGACTGCATGACGCCGTCGGGGGTCTTGCTGACACAGGCGATGACAAGACGCCCGTGAGCGACTTCTTCCCCGTCGTGGTTGTAAGCAATTTCGTAGTGGATCGAGGACCGTCCCTTTTTGACGACCCAAATGTGAATGTCGAGCTCATCTCCAAAGCTGACGGTCTTTTTGAAGTCGCACTGTGCGGAAACGCGCGGCCTCCAGATGTTGTGCTTGTGGGCGAACTTGAGCGGGTCGAGATCGAGCGAGGAAAGGAACTCGATCTCCACCTCTTCCATGTAGCGGAAATAGTTCGTGAAGTGGATGATCCCGGCCATGTCCGTGTCCTGCCAATAGACCTTGCGTCGATAGTGGTATTCGTACGCCATGATGGGCTAGCCTGTATTTCTCACCATGTGGCGAGGCGAAGTGCGTGAGAGGGCCGTCAGGCATTTCTTCTGGAGCGAATCAGGTTCCCACCAATGATTTTCACGAATCACGAGACACGAAACACGAATCACGGCTTTTTTCGCGTGCTTCGACCGTCGGGTGGTGAGAAATGCAGGCTAGAGTCTCCTTTCTCGATACGGCGTCAGGTTTTCGTACAGGGTCAGCATTTGCCCGGCCATACGTTTGCTATGAAAATAATCTTGAACCTTGCGCCGGCCAAGGGTGCCCATCTCCTCGGCCATCTCCGGGGAGGTCATGAGCATCTCGAGGTTCTTCGCCAGGTCAGCCGCGTCTCCCGGCTCGCACAGTAGTCCGCCTCCGGTAGCGTCGATCAACTCGGGGAAGACCCCGATGCGCGGCTGAACCACCGGCACCCCGCAAGCCCACGCTTCCATCACATAGAGGCCCTTGGGAGCTCCGTAGGAAGTGGGCACGGACAGTACATCAAGTCCGTTGAGAAAAGCGATTTTCTGCTCGCGGTCAACTTCGCCGACATACTCGAAGTCCTCAGCGAAGCCTGCGTCTTGCACCTGTCGTTCAACGTCGGCGAGAAAGGATCGATGCTCGGGACTGAGCCAACCCGCCACCCGGAGCCGGATGCGCGGCCTTCCGAAGGTGTTCATGGCTCGCAGCTTGGCCACCGCATTCGCCAGTGTCCGCAGGCCCTTCTCGGGAGCGACCCGCGCAAGATACCCCACCACGAACTCGTCGACGGCGCGCCGTTGCCGACCGGCGTAACCCACCAAATCAATGCCGGAGTGGACAACCGGAACCTTGTCGGGATGAACCGCGAGGTGCCCCGCCATCTCTTCGGCGTGAGCGCGGCTGGGCGAGACAAACACATCCATCGATGCTGCCAGCTCGGGCAAAAGGGCAAAGGCCCTCTCGCGGTAGGGAGACGGCATGCTCGACAGGAACAAGTCTTCGCCTTGCAGAGAACAAACGACCGCCGAGCGCAAGCGCTTCTTGAGCATCGGTGCGACCCCGGCGAGCATCGAGTTCGTGATGTGAACCACGTCCGGCTGCCAGGCCGCTAGCGAGTCCACGAGCGGATCGAACTCCCGCCGGTACGGTCCGGTTTCTCCTTCCAACACGCCAACGGTCATCGCACCGAGCTCTTCCGGGCGAGTGCTAACGGCGAAGCGGGAGATCCACCGCAGCAGCTCAGGCCGGTCCAGAAAGCCGCTGAGCGGCCGCGGAACAAAACGGAGTGCCGGCAATACCTGTTGCAGGTAGATTTTCAAACCCCCAAGGAACACCCGCCTCGAACTCACGTCCTGCTCGTCCGTGCGGATCGGGGTGTAAGTGGGAATCAATTGGACCTCGTGGCCCAGGTCGATCAGGGCCCGCGCCAACGTGTTGTCCCGCAGGCAGTTGCCGCAGATCGTACCGCCGGCTCCCGCGGTAATGTAGGCGATCTTCACGGGCGCTCACCTTGGTCCGTCGCTGGGGCTGCGGTCTCGATGGGAAGGTGAGCCGCTATGTTGGCAGGCGGGAAGAATTTGTGGAGCGTTGCCTCTGAGGGCGCTGCGGTAACCAACGAAACGCCGACAAGCGTTAGGAGCGAGACCGTGAAGACCGTGGCGACAGGCAACATCCCCAAAAACAAATACGACCCGTCAACACCATACCCCGATGCGCGAAAGAGCAGCGCCCATGTGCCCGCCGTGGCCGCAATGGATGCGATTGCCCCTGCCTTCGTGCAACGCCTCCAATACAGAGCGGCGCATACTAGTGGGAACAGGCCCGCAAAGCCGGTAAAGCACCAGACGCCGACAGGGAAGACCTGCCGCGGCTCGGTGAGCGACAGCAAGTAGGTGATCGCGACGATGGCCACGATGAAGATTCTCCCCAGAAGAACACGCCGGCGGTCACCGAAGCGGCCTTCGCCGAAGTAGTGCGCGACGATGTCGGTCGTGAACATGGTCCCGAGGCAGAAGAACTGTGAGTCGAGCGACGACATGATGGCGGCCAGGATGCCGGCGCCGAGTAGCCCACCAATCACGGGGGTGGTCAGGGTGTGGACCATGGTCGCAAGTTCGGTGTTCCTGGGAGAACCTGGGGACACAATGAGCGAGCCGTCCGGCAGTGCAGCGGACGTTGCCCACACACCAATCAGGACACAGGGGGCCCAGACGATCAGAATGAAAATCGGATGCATCACAATGCTCAACCGAAACGTCTTGGCCGATCGGGCGGTGAGCCAGTGCTGAAAAACATGCGGGAACATGCCGACCGACAGCGGGATGAAGAAATAGGTGAAGAACTGGAGCTGTGTGACGCTGTCGCCCCGCATCAGCCTTTCGGGGTGGGATTCGAAAACCTGGCGGCTCGCGGCGGCCAGCCCTCCCAGTTTCGAGGAGATCAGCCAGAAAGCCAGCAGACCGGTGAGCATGAAGACTGCCGTCTGAAAGGTGTTGGCCCATGCCGCGCCCCGGAGTCCGCCAAAGAACACGTAGGAAAGGACGGCGCAAGAAATGATCAGTCCTGTCAGCCAGGGGGGCAGGCCACCGTTGGTAGCCGCGAAGGCGCCTGGAAAGGCGCCTTGCGTCAACGACTGCACGACGCCGCCCGCGCCGAGCAGACCGATCAGCAGGTAGGGAATGACAAGCGCCACGAGGATCGGGAAGAGAATCAACCCCAGCAGATCGCTGTCGAAACGAGCCCGGAAGTACTGCACCTGGGTCACGTAACCGTAGCGCTTGCCGATCGCCCACAGGCGGATGCCGATGAAGAAGAACACTCCCGCGTGGACGAGTCCCGACCAGGAAGCCAACATCCCGTAAACGCCGATGCCGACACGATAGGCTTCGCCCGTGCTGCCCACGAGTGCGAAGGCGGTCATCGTGGTTCCGAACAGCGACATCATCAGCAGCACCGGGCCGATAGAATGGCTGGCCATGAAGTAGTCCGCGGCAGTGCCTCGAAAGACACGGTTCGCGGCCACGCCCAGGCCAACGAGCAGACTGAGATAGCCCGCCATGATGATGAGAGATGTCATGGGCGAGGCAGGTCCTCGTCGCGCTCTTCGGCGAAGGCCTCCGTATCGGACGGCCAGGCGTATCTCAGCGTGAGATACCAGGCTCCAGCGACAACGAGTGAATAAACGGCATGATATGCCAGCCCAACGGGCAGGAAGCCGAGGACGAGCGTCGGATCGTCCCAAAGCCAAAAGTCCTGGTGCAGGAGGGCGAGTGCAATCAGGAGGAGATAGACGGCTCGCTTGCTCATCAAGGCGCCGATGACGAGTAAGATTCCACAGTCTAGCAAAGGCCTGAAAGCAGATTGAAAGGCGTTTCCTGCCATGGGCTCGGCAGGCTCTGCAACAAGTCCGGCAAGGTTAGGATCAATCTGGAGAAACTCACATCTCCTTGAGGGAAAAACTGCAATCATGTTATTCTGTAGATGATGCTCCGAACATTTCTGACCTTTGTTGTTCTAGCAGGGCTCGCCTCTCAGGCGGCAGGGGCCACGCGCTCCTCTCTTCGCGCCGACTTCCGGTCGCAGGTGATCCAGAACGAACGAGCCGATCTGGACGGGCTGTCACGCTTCGAAGGCTCCGACATGGTCAAGCGCTTTGCGCGGTTGCAGTTGCTGGAGCAGGTTCCTTTCAAAACACGGAATTACTACATCCACAGAATTCCGGCCGAGTATCGCTACTTGCGCCCTTGGGCCAAGTTGTTTCTGGACCGCCTCAGCCGCCAGTTCCGCTCGCGCTTCGGACAACCTTTACGCATTACAGGCCTGACTCGTACTGCCGAGTACCAGCAGTCTCTGCGCAGGCGCAACCGGAACGCCGCCGCCGCCCGTGGACCGAAACGGTCCGTTCATCTCACGGGCGCCTGTCTCGACATCTCGAAGAAGGGCATGACGGGCAGCCAGGTCAGTTGGATGCGACGAGTTCTGCTCTCGATCAAACAGAAGGGCTATCTCTTTCCGGTGGAGGAGTTCAAGCAGCCGAACTTCCATATCATGGTCTACCGGAACTACCCCGAATACGTCGCCAGATTACAAGCCGGAACGCGTCGATAGGCCGGGTCCTTTCGCCTCATTTCCTTCCTCTGTGAACCGACCTCTCGGCCGGTACGTAGTATCATGGAAACCGGAGAACGTCAGCCGGGCCGCCCCGACCCTGATGTGGAGAGAGCATCCCTGATGAACGCTCGAGCAAAATTTGTGGTGGTGTTCGTGTCTACGCTGTTGACGGTGATGCTCGTCATCGGCGCCTTGATGGGTAAGAGCAAGGAGGGAGAAGGCGCGTATCGTCCACTGCAGGTTTATACGGAAGTTCTGGCGCGGATCAAAGGAGACTACGTCGAGGAACCGAACATGGACAAGGTCACGCGCGGCGCGATCCAAGGCCTGGTTGAATATCTCGACCCGCTGTCCAGCTACCTGACGGCCGAGCAGTATCAGGTTTTCGAGAAGAGCCGTGGAAACGAGGACCTCGGCACCGGGCTTTCGACCGGCCTCGTTGTCTTCAAACAACGGCTTTCCTACACCCAGATCTTGTATGTCGTGCCGGACTCGCCGGCCGACAAAGCCGGTATCCGCAAAGGGGACCTGATTGAGGCGATTGACGGCGTGAGCACACGTTCGATGGCTCCCGCTTACATGCAGAGCGTTCTGAGCGGGAAACCAGGCTCGCGAGTGCGTCTGCTCGTTCGCCCCGCGCGTCAACCCGATGAGCCCGAGGAATATGCAATGGTCCGCGTGAAGGTCGCATTGCCTTCGATTACCAGCAGGAAACTGGACGATGGAATCGGATATATCGATCTGGACGTGCTGGATTCCGAACGTATGAATCAGGTTGCCGCCGCCATCAAGTCTCTGGAGTCGACAGAAATCAGCAAGCTCATTCTCGACCTGAGGGGCAACGCTCTGGGAAACCCTGAGCAAGGTCTATTATTGGCTGACTACTTCATCCGGGAAGGAAAGCTTGCCTCGCTCAAGGGGCAAAGGCATCCTGAAGAAACTTTCATCGCCAAAGCGGACAACACTTTGACGAATCTCCCGGTTGTGTTTATCACCGACCGCGCAACCGCTGGCGGCGCCGAAATCGCGGCGGCCGCGATTCTCGACACGGGCCGGGGTAAGGTCGCCGGCGAGCGAACCTACGGTTTGGCTGCCTATCAGAAGACGATCTCCCTCGAAGACGGGTCGGCCTTAATCCTCTCCGTTGCCAAATACCACCGGTCTACGGGGGATGCCTTCCAGGATGGCGGGGTCGAGCCGTCCGATCCGGTTGACGCCTCCGAACTTCGCCGCTACCGGCTGTCGGAAATGGAGCTGATCGAAGTGCAATCCGACACTACACCGGAAGCTCTCGAAGGCGATCCTGACAAGGACCCCTATCTCAAGAAGGCGATCGAGATCCTGAAGACATCCGAGGAAGAACCGGCCAAGAAGGCCGCATAGTCTGTCTTGCTCACCACGAGGCGTGGCCAAGTGCGTGAGAGGGCCGTCAGGACAAACCGCAGGCCGCTCGGCGCGCGCAGGGGTTAGCGGCCTGATCGCTTCCTTTGGCCCTCGGGTTACGAAACACGAACCACGGCCTTGTTCTCGCGTGCTTCGGCCCTCGGGTGAAGAGAAATGCAGGCGAGGCTCCGCCTACAGCTCAACCACCGCCTTCAACACGCCATCCGAATAGTTGGCCACTGCTTCGAACGCCTTCACTCCTTCCTGCAGAGGAACATGGTGCGTTATGAATCGGCCGGTGTCGATCTGACCGCGAACCAGCATGTCAAGCGCTTCGTGATCGTTGGCGTTCGAGCGCTTCTGGACGTGGATGCTGATTTCCTGATGCATGGCCCGCCAGAGGTCCACGCCGACGAACTGCTGTGAGGGAATCCCGATAATCACCAAGCGGCCGCCGAATCGCAGGCAATGCAGAGCGGTGTTGATGGAGTCGGGCTTGCCGGCGGCGTCGATGGCCACATGGACGCCCAAGCCGTGGGTCAGGTCCATCACGGCATCCCGCACCGACTCACGGTCGACATGGACCGCAGCGTCAGCTCCGGCTTCCCGGGCGGCCGCCAGACGATGTTCGATCCGGTCGGCGGCGATGATACGTGAAGCACCGGCGATCTTCGCTGTAGCTACGCCTAGCACGCCAATCGGACCCGCGCCCATCACGAGCACCGTCTCACCCATCTGGAGGCCGGCCAGCTCGACGCTATGTACGAGTACGGCCAACGGCTCGATCACCGTGGCTTCACTGAAGCTCATCTCTTCGGGAAGAGGGACGACGTTGTGCGCGGGCACGACGGCGTACTCCCGCAGAAGGCCGGGACCCTGTGCTCCACCCAGGAATTGCGAGTTCAGGCAGAGGTTCGGACGGCCGATCCGGCAAGGTTCGCATTGTCCGCACGTGAGCGCCGGCTCAACGGCGACGGGCGTTCCTGCTGCGAGATGTTCGACTCCCGGTCCGATCTCCTCGATCGAGCCCGCCGGTTCGTGGCCCAGAACCGATGGGTAGACCGCCTTCGTGCCGGCGCAAGCGTCTTCCAGGTAGTAGTGCATGTCACTGCCGCAAACACCGCAGGCGCGGATGCGGACCAGAACTTCCCCGCGGCCCGGCTCGGGCGGGTCCGGCATCGTGGCCAATTCAAGCGTTCGAGGAGCGACAAGTTGGAGAGCCTTCATAGCCTTTGGAGCGGAGAGCGCTTCGGGATATCGTTCGATTGTAACCTCTTGTCCGAGACTCTCCGCCGCATCCAGCAGCGGCTGGCTCGGCTGCGGCGCCGATCGTCGTCCTGTAAGCAGGACAGCTAGCCTGCATGTCTCACCACGAGGCGAGGTGAAGTGCGTGAGAGGGCCGTCAGGACGAGGCGCGAGCCGCTTGGCGCGCGCAGGCGTACTTGACAGTACGTTGAGCACGGCAAGCAAGCGCAACGAAGTCCTGGCGGTCGTATGGCGTGCTTCGACCGTCGGGTGGTGAGAAATGCAGGCTAGAGTTGCGTCTTTTGTGTTGTAGAGTGAGAGTCGCTTCCCGCATGCCGCGCGATTTCTCTCTGGACGACAAGTACACACTGGAATCCGGCAGCGTTTACATGACCGGAATCCAGGCCCTCGTGCGCCTGCCGATCGAGCAGATGCGCCGTGACCGCCGCGCGGGCCTGAAGACGGCGGCCTGGATCTCCGGCTATGAGGGCTCGCCCCTCGGAGGATACGATCTCGCTCTCGCTCGTGCCGGCAAACATCTCTCTGACCACAACATCCGCTTCCTGCCCGGGGTCAACGAGGACTTGGCCGCCACGTCGGTCATGGGGAGCCAGCTTTTCCAAGCCCTTCCCGACCCGCAAGTCGATGGCGTGGTCGGAATCTGGTATGGCAAGGGACCCGGTGTCGACCGTAGCGGTGACGTCTTTCGACACGCCAATCTCGCAGGAACCGGCAGCAACTGCGGCGCACTGGCGCTCGCGGGCGACGATCACGTCTCGAAGAGCTCGACGATCCCCCATCAGAGCGAAATCTCGTTCTACAACCATGCCTTGCCGACTCTGACTCCCGGAAACACGCAAGAGGTGCTCGACTACGGCTTGTGGGGTATCGCGCTCTCTCGCTACACGGGCGCCTGGACGGGCATCAAGGTTTCCACGGACATTTGCGACGGCGGCGGCGCCGTCGAGGTGTCGCCGGATCGGGTCCCCATCGTCGAGCCGGATCTCCTGATCGACGGCGAGCGCTACGAGAAGGTGATGAACCCGCTGCTGATCATCCCCATCTCTCTGCGGCTCGAACGGGAATTGCATTACCGGCGCATGGCGGCCGCGAGAGAATTCGCGCGTTGCAACGACATCAACCAGATCAGCCCGCGGCACAACGATGACCGCCTGGGCATCGTCACTGCCGGAAAGAGCTATTACGACTTGATGTCGGCCTTCCAAAATGTCGGTATCGGGCCGGCCGAACTCGAGGCGGCCGGTATCCGGATTCTCAAGTTGGGGATGGTCTTTCCTTTGGAACCGACGATCATCAATGAGTTCGTCGGGGGGCTCGACCGCGTCCTGGTGATCGAAGAGAAGCGCAGTTTCATCGAGCTGCAATTGCGGGAGTTGCTGTATCACCTCGAGCGGCGGCCGGCGATTTGGGGCAAGCTTGATCCCGCAGGGGATGAGTTGCTGCCCGCCAGCGGGGAGTTGGACGCCGAAATCATCACCAGAGCTCTGGGCCGCTGGTTGGGCCGTGGTGAAGGCATTGATCGCCGCTTGGCCGAGTTGGCCGAAATCGAAAAGCGCTTTGTCCAAAGCAAGTCCGCACCGCCGCGCATTCCGAGCTACTGCTCAGGATGTCCTCACAACCGCTCGACCTATCTGCTCGAGGGTCAGATCGCCGGCGGAGGCATCGGCTGTCATGGCATGGCGGCGTCGCTCGGGGAGGCCAACCGGGGCATCGAGTACATCGCTCAGATGGGCGGTGAGGGAGCCGCCTGGATCGGCGCGTCCCCGTTCAGCGGCAGGGACCACATCTTTCAGAACCTCGGCGACGGAACGTATTTTCATTCCGGGCGCATGGCGGTCAACGCCGCGGTTTCGGCAAACGTCAACATCACCTACAAAATCCTCTACAACGGCGCCGTCGCGATGACGGGCGGTCAGGACATCGCTGGCAGCTTGCCGATTCCGGCCCTGACACGCGAGTTGGAAGCCGATGGAGTCAAGCGAATCTCTCTGCTGACCGACGACCTCACCCGTTATGAGAACCGCACCGGTTTAGCGGAGATCACAGAAGTGCGCCCTCGTGAGGATCTGGATCTTGTCCTGAGAGATCTCGAACGGACACCCGGAGTCACGGTGATGATCTATGACCAGATGTGCGCCGCCGAGAAACGCCGCCGCCGCAATCGTGGCCTCATGGCGCAGCCGGTCCGGCGGCTGATGGTCAACGAGCGCGTTTGCGAAGGCTGCGGCGACTGCGTCGCGAAATCGAACTGCGTGTCGCTGCACCCGGTGGAAACGGAGTTTGGCCCGAAGACACGCATCCACCAGTCATCCTGCAACGCGGACTATACCTGCGCGCTAGGGGACTGTCCGTCATTTGTCAGCGTCATGGTCGAGGAAGGGACCGGCCTCAGGAAGCGTCCGCTGCCCGATCTGCCCGCGGCGACGGTGGCCGAGCCCGTGCAGAAAGTCACGGCCGGGCGTTCCTATCGCATTCTCATGCCGGGAATCGGCGGGACCGGCGTCGTCACGATCAACGCTGTGCTCGCGACGGCCGCCTTGCTCGACGGAAAATTCACCACGACTCTCGATCAGACCGGTCTGGCGCAGAAAGGCGGGGCCGTCGTCTCCCATCTTGTGATCGGGGAGGAACCGATCGAAGAATCAAACCGCATCAGTTACGGCGCCGCTGACCTGCTGCTGGGCTTCGATGCCATGGGCGCTGCAGCCGCGGCCAACCTCTGCCGCACGAGTCCCGAACGCACCGTGGCGGTGGTCAACTCGCATGAACTCCCGACCCACGAGTCGATCCGAAAGGGGCTCACCGTTCTTTCGGCTGACGGCTACTTCGCTCGCGCTGTCCGCGAGCATACGCGCGGCGGGAAGAGCATCTTCCTGGATGCATCCCGGCTTGCCGAATCGCTGTTCGGCGGGCATCTCCAGACCAATGTGTTCCTGCTCGGCGCAGCCTACCAAGCGGGCTTGCTTCCTCTTCGAGCGTCATCCGTCGAGGAGTCGATTCGCCTGAACGGCGTCCAGGTCGACCGTAACGTGGCCGCCTTTCGCCGCGGCCGCCAATACGTCGCCGATCCGGCGAAGGTCGAAAGCCTCGCCGCGCCCGAGCGGCCCGCGAAAGCTCCACGAACTCTTGATGGCCGCATCCGGCTTTTCACCGATGAGCTCGTCTCGTTCCAGAACGCGGCCTACGCCAGACGGTACGAACAACTCGTTGCTGAAGCCCGCCGAGCCGAGCAAGCGGTTGCTCCCGGCAGCACCGTTCTGACGGAAGCCGTTGCGCGGTACTGCCACAAGTTGATGGCCTACAAGGATGAGTACGAGGTCGCGCGGCTTCTTACGCTGCCTGACCTCGATGAGCAGGCCAAAGCAATGTTCGAGGCGCCCGTCAAACAGGTCTATCATCTTCATCCACCCTTGCTCCGGGCGATGGGGCTCAAGCGGAAACTCTCGCTGGGACCGTGGGCTCGTCCCTTCCTCAAGACGCTGGCCGCGATGAAGTTCCTCCGTGGCAGCGTGCTGGACCTTTTCGGCTACGCCTATTTACGCCGTCAAGAGAGGGCGTTGATCGGCTGGTACGAAGAGATGATTCGTGGTTTCTTGCCGACCTTGACCGCCGCGAACCTGGAGACAGCCGTCGAGATCGCCCGGCTTCCGGACCGTATCCGCGGCTATGAGCAAATCAAGCTCGCATCGATCGAAGAGACCCGCCAGGCAGCTATCGCGATGCTCGCCCGGCGCTCTCGATCTGCTGCCGCATAGAGGCGGTCCGCCGTTTTTTCGCCTCCCCCATCTATTGGATAAGTGTTGCTTGACACTATTTCGTTGGGTACCCTAGAATTAATTTTCTAGATGCCTTGTGATTTATTTAGGTAAAACTAAATCAAGATGCTTCACAAGCTTTCGGTTGATGGGCTGCATCATTTGGGCTTCGTCACTGATCGGCCAATCGCCCGAACCGGTTGCAAAGGATCCTGTTCAGTCCCGCCTCGAAATGCTGGAGGCGCGCATCCGTCAACTCGAAGCTGAAATCGCCGTACTCAAACGCGCCGGCCAAGAGCCCGACGAGGAGCCCGGAATCTTCTCCCGGCAATCAGCGTCTGTCGTTCCGGTTCCCGAGCCCGAACCTCTTGTCGAGCGGCCCCTGCCCATGGCAGAGGTCATCCCGAGCGCCGCCGACCGGTCGTCCCGCGAGGACTCTTTCGAGATCCGCATGCCGATCTCGGGCTATATGGAGTCCCACGTCAACAAGGCCGAAGGCGAGCCCGCGATCGGCGACTTCCACCGCTTCGTCCTGCTCTTCGGACACAGCTTCAGCGACCGTATCCAATTCTGGTCGGAACTCGAACTGGAACATGCCTTGGTCGAGGGAGGAAGGCCGAGCGGCGAATTGGAACTCGAGCAAGCCTATCTCGACTTCCTCGTCAAACCCTGGTTGAACTTCCGTTCGGGCATCATGCTCGCTCCCGTCGGCCTCGTGAACGAACGGCACGAGCCTCCGTCGTTCAACGGAGTCGAGCGGCCCTTTGTCGACACCGTCATCCTGCCCAGCACCTGGTTCGAACCCGGCGCCGGCATCTTCGGCGACTTGGGCGGCGGCTTCGTATACAAGTCGTACGTGATGGCTCCGCTGAACGCTTCTCTCTTCAACGCAGAAGAGGGTATCCGTGAAGGCCGGCAGAAAGCCTTCGGGTCGATCATGCAGAACCCCGCGATTACGGGGCGTCTCGAGTATCACGGCCTGCCGGGCCTGTCGCTGGGCGGCAGTTTCTGGACCGGTAAAAGCGGTTTCGCCACTCCCGGCATCAACCCTCGGGTCAACGTTTTTGAGTTCGATGGACGATTCAGCGTTTCACGATTTGATTTCCGCGGGGAATGGGCGAACCTGACCCTCGATCAAACCGAGCGGCTGAATTCGTTGCTCCAGCGCACAACAGGCGTCAACCCAAACATCGCTGAAAGAATGCGCGGATTCTATCTCGAGGGGGCGTACCACTTGCTCCCGCTCCGGCAGCGATACGACCTGGTCGCGTTTTCTCGTTACGAGAACTTCGATACCCAAAACCGCGTGGCCCAAGGCTTTCTTCCTCTCAAGGAGTTCGACCGCGATGCGCTCGTCACGGGGTTGACATTCTTTCCCGAGCCGGATGTCGCGCTCAAGTTCGATTACACCGTTCTGCGCAACCAGAGTCGACTCATCAAGGCCCGTAATGGGGTAAACCTTGGCATTGGATGGTGGTTCTGATGTTCTTGACCTGCATTTCTCACCTCCTGGGGTCAAGTACGTTGAGCACGGCAAGCAAGCGCAACAAAGTCCTGGCGGTCGTATCGTGTGCTTCGACCGTCGGGTGGTGAGAAATGCAGGCTAGGGGAAAAAGCAGGCGAGGCCCACGAATGAGACGTCACGACCCCCGAACGGTTCCGCTGTTGCTCTTGATCTCTCTGGGCCTGTTCGCGATCACGTCATCCGAGGCCGAGTCCGAACGCGAACAGCCCGACCGCGTTATCAGCGTAGTGGCCGAACGCTTCAGCTTCGTGCCTTCCGTCATTCGCCTGAAACAGGGCGAGGTAGTCGAATTGAGGATCCGCAGCCTCGACACCAACCACGGCTTTCGCATCCGGGAAGCCGGTGTCAATGTGATCGTTCCCAAACGTGGGCGCGGCGACGCCCGTATTCTCTTCCGCGCACAGAAGAAGGGCGTCTTCCCGTTCGAGTGCTCGAAGGCTTGCGGCGCGGGTCACACCATCATGCGCGGTCGGATTGTTGTGCGATGAAGACCCGTTCACTCGTATGGGCCGGGTTATTGGCCGCTCTGCTATCGGTGATCGCAATGGCGCCCGGCCCAACAGCGAGGGCGGCGGACTCACAGCGCCGACTCTCGCCCCCCACGCGCCTGGTGCAATCTTCCGCCCGGAATCTCAACGGAGCACCTGCGGGACGCCCCTCGCAACCCGGCAACCCGCTCCCCGGCATCACCGAACAGGAGTTTGAATTCTTTCGCATCGGTCTCGACGATTTCCTCGAAGTCGAGGACGCCGCCGAGGGGCTCGGCCCGGCCTTCAACGGACTCAGTTGCGCGCAATGCCATGCAACCCCCGCGATCGGCGGGATCAGCCCGGTCTCGGAAGTGCATGCCGGCCGCGTCGATCAGAACGGCAACTTCACCGTTCTGGGGGGCGATACCATGTTCCATCTCTTCTCGCTCCCTGACCAGCAATGCCAACCGCGAGTTCCGCGGGAAGCCAATGTCTTCGCCCGACGCATTCCGATCCCGCTTTTTGGAGCAGGTCTCGTCGAAGCCATCGCCGATGAGACCATCCGTGCTCGTGAAGACCCCGGCGATCGGAACGCCGACGGTATCAGCGGCCGGGCAGCCGTCGTCGTCGACGTCGCCAGCGGCCGGGAACGGGTCGGCCGATTCGGCTGGAAGGCCCAGCACGCCACCCTGCTCACCTTCGGGGCGGACGCCTACCGCAACGAGATGGGTATTACCAACGACCTTTTCCGCACAGAAGTCGGCGCCGGCATCGATCCCGAACGGCTTGATCTTTGCGATCCGGCTGCCGATCCCGAAGACAGCCTGGAGCCCCTTACCGGTTTGCGCGGCATCGACGCCTTCGAGGCCTTCATGAAGTTCCTCGCCCCTCTGGAACGCGGACCGGTCAACGAAACCGTCATACGGGGAGAAACTCTCTTTTCGGCGATCGGCTGCATACACTGCCATGTTCCCATGATGGTCACCGCCGAAAGTCCGAACCCCGTCTTCGATCGTCGTGAGGTCTTCCTGTTCTCTGACCTACTGCTGCACGATGTCGCCACAGGAGACGGCATCCCCCAAGCATCGGCTCTTGCCCATGAAATCCGAACACCCGCGCTGTGGGGTCTGCGCCACCGCCGCCCGCTGCTGCACGACGGCAGCGCCGCCAACCCCGAGCAGGCTGTCTTACGCCACGGCAACGAAGCGCAACGGTCGGCGGACAGCTACCGCAGGCTTTCGGAGGAAGACAAATCTGCCCTGCTTGCTTTTCTCGACTCACTCTGACCTGAAACATCCCCCTATGCAAGCAGCGTTGACACCAACCCGAAGGGTTCCTCTTGCAGGATTCACACCCGGGCGGAGCAAATCCCTGGGAGCGCGCGGGTGCCCTCTGGGCGCCTGCCCGCCTCTCCGCATGATCCGCTGGCAGGCGGATGAAAAGCGAACCCAAAACATCGTCCGAATCAAGCAGCCATGACGCCGATCCGGATGTTTCTTGCTCGAATGATCCGCACCGCGTAGCGGGGCGGGGGCGGGACTAGCCTGCATGTCTCACCACATGGCGAGGCGAAGTGGGTGAGAGGGCCGTCAGGACTAGGCGCAAGCCGCTTGGCGCGCGCAGGCGTACTTGAACAGTACGTTGAGCACGGCAAGCAAGCGCAACGAAGCCCTGGCGGTCGTATCGTGTGCTTCGACCGTCGGGTGGTGAGAAATGCAGGTCAGCCTGCCGTAGCCTGAAACCGGCAAGGGCAGCCATCCACCGTTCGAAGTTCGTGCTGCTAGAATGGGTCCGAATTCAAGGGAGGCGTACATGCACTTTGATCGACGCGAGTTCCTGGCCGCCGGTGCAGCCGCCGCCGCTGCTGCTTGCAACCGGAAAGCCGCCGAAAGCAAAGCGGCCGCTTCCGGTTCTTCGACCGGCGCAAAACTCGGTATTCCGGGCCCCTATCCGGGACGCGTTGTGGCCGTCAGCCATCCCGGCAGCATCATCTCTGACCGCTATCAGGCCGAGCCGGTCCGCCGGATGATGGAGCGCGGCATGCTCGAGCTGACGCATGCCGAGAGCTGGGCCGATGCATGGCGCGTATTTTTCGAGCCGGGAGACGTCGTCGGTGTCAAGCTCAATCCGGTTGGCCAGCCTGCCGTGATATCGGCGCCCGAGGTGCTGCACCCGATCATTGACGGCCTGGAGCAGGCCGGAGTCAAGCGCAAAGACATCATCGCCTACGACCGCTATCACGACCAATTCCTCAAAGCCGGGTTCGACAAATGGCTTCCGGAAGGAGTCCGCTGGATGTCGGCGTCACAGAATTTCCGCAACTTCCAGATGGATATGGAGGGATACGACCGCGACACGTACATGGAGATGCCGCTGGTTCACCCGGACTACAAGGAGGAATTCAGCCTGAACGATCCGCACATCCGGCGCTCCTACGTCTCGAACTTTTTCAGCAAAGAGATCAACAAGATGGTCAACCTGTGCCTGCTGAAGCACCATCAGTCAGCGGGCGTGACCCTGGCGCTGAAGAACCTCTCGCACGGTCTCGTCAACAACGTCAATCGCAGCCACGTCACAACTACGGCTAATGCCTGCGGTCTTTTCATTCCGGCCGTGGTCGACTTGCCGGTCGTTCGGGAAAAGGTCGTCTTGAACATCCTCGATGGGGTCAAGGCCGCCTACCATGGTGGTCCCGGCACGACGGTCAGCAAGTACGCCTGGAATCACAAGACGATGTACTTCGCGACGGATCCGGTTGCGCTCGACAAGACCGGTTGGAAGGCCATCGACAAAAAACGTGAGGAGGTCGGGGTCGCTCCGATCGCCCTCCTTAAACCGGACGAAGACAGCCTTTGGCTGAATTGCCATGTGGAGCACATCGAGATCGCCGGCAACTTCGGTCTCGGCGTGTTCGACGACGAGCAGATCCGCGTCAAGCGCATTGATCTGGCTTAGCCTGAATTTCTGACCACGTGGCGAGGTGAAGAGTGTGAGAGGGCCGTCAGGACGAGGCGCGAGCCGCTTGGCGTGCGCAGGGGTTGCGGCCTAATCGCCTGCTTCGGTCCTCGGGTCACGAAACACGGCCTTTTTTCGCGTGCTTCGGCCGTCGGGTGGTGAGAAATGCAGGCTGGATGGTTTCTCCCACGTTCGTTTCGGAAGCCCGCCGCTCCCGCCTGCCAAGCGGAGTGCTCACAAAACTTCATGTAACCCTCGGGGGCGATTGCTAATCTGACTGAGTAGGGTATTGTCAGTGGGCGTTCCTTTCGTAACAGGCCTGATAGCTGTCTTGCTGCTGTTCCCCGGGGCGGCGTCCGGCCAGGAAAACGGTTCCGCGATCGTCGGACAGGCTGTGGTCGTGGGGCCGAACTCGGAACGCTTCGGCGCCGCCGGAGCGCAGATCCGCCTGCAGTCGGTTTCCGAGGTGGAGCCGGATTCCGAATCGCAACAGGCAGAGGCGCCCGCAGCAGAGCCCATTGCCGAAACGGACGAACTCGGCATCTTCCGCTTCTCCGGCATCCCCGCCGGCTGTTACGTAACGGTCGCAACGGCTCCG
Organism: Bryobacterales bacterium; assembly: GCA_028819575.1. GTDB lineage: Bacteria > Acidobacteriota > Terriglobia > Bryobacterales > UBA6623 > JAPPLB01. Next base: position 22,873 of record JAPPLB010000141.1, read on the forward strand.
GGCATGATCGGTCAGAGCGACTTGTTTTGCTTGCCTGCCGAGGAGCAGCCTTTCCGGCTCGCCATCGAAATGCAGGTCGAGGCCGTCGTCGAGTCCGTCGAAGTGACCGCCTCCGCCATTACGATCGACCCCAGCGAAACGTCCTCCTCTGGATCTGTTGGTTTTTCGACCATAGATAACGCGCCCAAGGCGAACAGACGATACGAGGACGTTATGCCGCTCATTCCCGGAGTGCTGCGCGGCAACGAAGGCGAGATCAACCTCAATGGCGTTCGCGCAAGCCAGAGTGGTTCGCAACTGAACAGCGTCGACATGACGGACCCGGTGTCACGCACTTCACAATTCAGCATGCCACTCAGCGTCATCTCGAACGTACAAGTCCTTTCGACTCCTTACGACGCGAAATTCGGCGGCTTTGCGGGAGCAGTATCCACGGTCGAGACCAAGCCGGCGAACTTGTCGAAGCTCACGGTCGACCTCCAGAATTTCGGTCCACGCATCCGTCGCAGAGACGGCGCGATCATGGGAATCGAGTCGTTCACTCCAAGACTCACCGTCAACGTTCCGATCAAGGACGGCCGTCTCGCTCTTCTCCATTCCACGGAATACCAGTTTGTACGGGCGGATCAGGAAGACGCCAATCTCCCGCTGCTGGAACGGGATGTCGAGCGCGAGTCGCTGACTGTCTTCAACCAGTTCGACGCCCGCATCTCAAACCGCAATCGGATGTCACTGAGCGTTCTCGTTTACCCCGAGAAGCTCAGCTACTTCGGCCTGAACGCATTCAACACGCAGCTTTCGACTCCCGACTTGCGGCGGCGCGGCCAACTGGTGACTTTGAGGGATACCCACGAATTCCAGTCCGGCGCGCTGCTGATCTCGAGCCTCTCCTATCAGGACCTCGACAACGATGTGAAGCCTCGGACGTACGATCCTTCGTTCATCGATCTCGAGCGCGCCCGTGGAGCATTCTTCAACCGGCAAGCCCGTCGAACGATACGCCGCAACCTGTCCGGGCAATACCATCTCGCCCCGCTGGGCAATCACCAGATTGTGACCGGCATCCAGTGGGGCCTCGAGTCCTACAGGGGTGAACAGATCTTCAATCCCATTACCTGGCTGGGCATGAACAACCGGGTCGTCTCCGAACTGGACTTCACGAATCCAACGACCGTTCGCGCGAACAAGAACGACCTTGCCGCGTTCGTGCAGGACAAGTGGTCCGTGTCGGAAGCGCTGACACTCGACCTGGGCGCAAGGCTCGAACGTGACTCGATCGCCATGGAGTGGAATCCTTCCTTCCGCGCCGGCTTCGCTTACGCTTTCGGTGGCGGCTCGCGGACCGTGCTCCGCGGCGGCAGCGGACTGTTCATCGACCGCATTAGCCTGCTCGTGCCGACGTTCATGCAACTTCCGGTGCGCATCGAGACGCGCTTCGATCCCTCTGGAGACGTCACCTCATTGCGGCGGTTCGATCCGCGCATTGACGGAAAGATCCGCAATGCTCACAGCTTGGGTTGGAACCTGCAACTCGACCACGAGTTGATCAACGATCTGTTCCTCCGGGTCGGCTACCAGCAAAGGCGAACAACGCGCAATTTCCTGATCGAACCAAGCTTCCCCGTCGGATCGAACGACGAGGCAAGCGCCCTGATTCTCAGCAACAACGGGCGAGACCATTATCGGGAATACCAGGTCACGGCGCGCTACCGCCTCAAGGGGACGGGTCATATCACGGCGTCATACGTTCGGTCCTCGTCCGTCGGCGACCTGAACGACCTGGGCTCGATCTACGGTCCGACGCCTCTTGCGTTGATTCGCCCGAACGAGCGGGGTCCTTTGAGATTCGACGTTCCCCACCGCCTTCTCGCTTGGACGGAATTCCCCTTGCCGTTCGGCTTGAAGGCCATCCCCGTATGGGAAGTGAGAAGCGGTTTTCCCTACTCGAATATCGACGAATACCGTGACTTCGTGGGCGCCCGCAACCGCGCAGGACGATTCCCGGCCTTCAATGCAATCGATTTCCAGGCGACGAAGCAGTTCACGATCAAGCTGATGGGCAAGGAGCGGCGTATCCGAGCAGGAATACGGCTCTTCAACATCTTGAACAATTTCAATCCGCAGGATGTCCAGGAAAACCTGTCGAGCCCTTTCTATGGAACCTTCTATCGCGGTGTGAAACGCAAGATCCGCGGGGTGTTCGAAATTGGTAACTAGCCGGAAGAGGTTCCGACAACGCAGATAGATATGCCCGCGATTGTGGAAAGAGCATCGAGTTGAAGTTGCGGGATCGGCTGTCGTGCACACGACGTCAAAACGCGTTCACCCGTTAGCTGTCATACAAGGGACTGTCGCTCGTCCGTTGCCGCGCCGTACGGACAGCTTGGTGAAAGGCCCGCCGCATCGCTGATATCGGCTGCTCCTGCCGGCTCCCGTCCCACGCCATCACCGCGATCACTGTGGGGCTTTGCCCCCCTCAGGCCATGCCAGGACCATCGGAGACCAAGAATCAAGAGCTAATCCAACGTCTTCGCAACGCGAAAGCCGAAGCTGCTGATGCGAAGGGCGGCGCGGTCCCAGATGCGCGCGCCGGGACGGAGGAACCCCCCATAGCTGACCCAGGAACCGCCGCGCAACACACGGCGGCCGCAATTGCCTTCCCAGCAGTCCTCCGTCCACTCCCACAAATTCCCGACCATGTCCGACAGAGCGACTCCGTTGGCGCCGTAGGAGCCGACAGGACAGGTTCCTCCATGAATTCCTCGGTTACGGCACCCTCTGGGCGACCCGGCGGCCGCGCGTCCCCACTCGTCCTCGGTCGGCAACCGGTACGTACCGCCCGTGGTTTGGCTCAGCCACGACACATACTCCTGCGCGTCGTTCCAACTCACGCACGTCACCGGATGGCGATCCGTCTGTCGAAAACCGGGATTCCTCCACGAGTCGCCTTGAACAATGCTGAAACATCCGGCGCCCGCACCCCCGCCGGTCGCCGACGCGAATGCCCGATACTCTCCGACCGTCACCTCGTAGCGGCCCAGCGCCAGCCGGCCGCCCGGCATGACCACCATCTCCGGGCACTCGTCACAATCCCGGAACATCTCGCCCGGTTTCTGATGTCCTTCGCCGCCGGCCGCAACCCTGGAATCCGGAGCAGGAGATGCAGACAACCGCGCCTCGACTGCAAGTGGATCACCCCCTGTGCCGCGCAACTCCGACAGCCGAATCTGCGCGAGGACGCGAAAAACCCCGTTCGGGAACTGCTCGATGTATGCCTCGTACTCCGCCGGGTTGGTGCTGTTCATAATCGACTGCCAGAACAGGTTCTCTTGCTCCTCGGTGGCTGCCGGAGCACTCGCGGAGACCGGCGATGGGGAGTCCGGTCCAGCGCCGCGATCCTGCGCCGATGCCGGGGGCGCAGCCAGCAGGACGAGCGCGATGACAAACATGAGATGCAGCGTTAGCCTGCATTTCTCACCACGTGGCAAGGTGAAGTGCGTGAGAGGGCCGTCAGGACGAGTCGCGAGCCGCTTGGCGCGCGCAGGTGTACCTGAGAGTCCATCGAGCACGGTAAGCGAGCGCAACGAAGTCATGGCGGTCTTATCGCGTGCTTCGGCCGTCGGGTGGTGAGACATGCAGGCTGGAAGCCTCCCGCGTTCATCCGGCTGTGGGAGGCGCACACGATACGTTTCCTGCCCCAGGCTCATCAAGCTTATCTTACCTATTCGATAGCGACGCATCACTCCGATGGATGGTTCCACAGTGAGCGTCTGAGCCAGCTGGACGACGGGGCGCTCGGTGGAAGCCGGCTTGTCGGCTGCGAAAAGGCGCCAGTCGCCCCCATGCCGCGCGGCTTCCGGTCCTCCTTCCGGGAAACAGTGTGCTTTGCTTTCGGTCGGGACCGGCTGAACAACCCATTCAACGATCACTTCTGGGAGTCCGGCTGAAATCTCTTGAGGCGGAGGCTGTTTGTGATCACGGAAACGCTCGAAAGAGCCATCGCGGCAGAAGCGATGATGGGGGACAGCAGCCAGCCCGTCCAGGGGTAGAACAGCCCCGCCGCCACCGGAATGCCGACCACGTTGTAGACAAAGGCCCAGAACAGGTTCTGCCGAATGGTCTTCATCGTCTTCCGCGACAGCTTGATGGCCGCCGCAACCGTGTGCAGATCATCCTGGACCAGAACGGCGTCGGCGCTCTCGATCGCCACATCGGCGCCGGCACCAATGGCGATGCCGACATCAGCCTGAACGAGAGCCGGGGCGTCGTTGATGCCGTCTCCGACCATCGCGACGGCGCCGTGTTCCGACTGGAGCCGTTTCACTTCCTGCGATTTGCGGTCGGGCAGAACCGCGGCCCGCACGGCATCGACTCCGATCTCAGCGGCTATCGCATGCGCCGTCCGGCGGTTGTCGCCTGTAATCAACGCGATCTTCAGGTCCGCCTCTTTCAGCTTGCGGACCGCGCCGGCGGCCTCCGGTTTGATCTCGTCCGCGAGTGCAATGGCGCCCGCAAGCCGGTCGTCAGCCGACGCGAAGATCACCGTTTTTCCGTCGCGTTCCAACTGATCTCTGATCGTCCCGGCCGCCCCGACATCGACACCGTGCTGTTCGAGCAACGATTGCCGGCCCACCAGCCAAGGACGCGAGTCCAGACGCGCTCGCACACCTACGCCCGGCCAGGCGCGAAACTCTTCTGCGGGGCTCCAGGGGAGTCTCCGGTTCTCAGCCTCGGCCACGATCGCTCTGGCCAGTGGATGCTCCGATCCTCGTTCAACGGAAGCCACCGCGGTCAGCAGCTCATTTTCACCGAGCGAACCTAGAGGCGTCACATCGGTCACCTTCGGCTTACCGGTTGTCAGCGTGCCGGTTTTGTCGAATACGACGGCTCTGACCTTGTGCAGTGTTTCCAGGGTCTCGGCATTCTTGATGAGAATGCCGCTCTCCGCACCGCGGCCCATCCCTACCATCACGGCGGTCGGGGTTGCCAGACCCATGGCGCAGGGGCAGGCGATGATGAGCACCGCGACGGCGTTCAGCACGGCCAGGCGCAAGGCGTCCTCCGGAGGCGCGAGCAGATACCACGCCGCGAAGGTGATCGCCGCGATTCCGATCACGGCAGGGGTGAAATAGCCGCTGATGACATCGGCCAGCCTCGCGATGGGCGCCTTGGAGCCTTGGGCTTTCTTGACCAACTCGACAACGCGCGCCAGCATCGTCGCGCTGCCCACTTTACGCGCTCGAAAGAGAAAACTTCCCGTCGTGTTGAGGGTTCCGCTGAGAACGAAGTCCCCGGCCGCTTTGTCAACCGGTATGCTCTCGCCGGTCAACGCGGCTTCGTCGATCGCGGACTCGCCGCTCACCACTTCACCGTCGACGGGAATGCGCTCGCCTGGCCGGATCACGATCACATCCCCAATCCGTACGTCTTCGACCGCGATGTCGACTTCGACACCCGCGCGCACAACGCGAGCGCTCGATGCTTGCAGCTCCAGCAGACCGCGAATGGCGGACGACGTTCGGCGGCGCGCCTTCGCCTCCAGGAACCGGCCGAGCAGGATCAGGGTGATGATGGCCGCGGCCGTTTCGAAGTAGACGGGAACGTCGCCGGGGGCCGCTGTCCGCGGATCGATCCAACCGGGGACGATGGTCGCAACCAGCGAATAGAGAAACGCCGATCCTGTACCTACCGCGATCAGGGTGTTCATGTCAGCCGACCGCCGCCGCAAGCCCTTCCATGCCGAAACAAAGAACTGTCGTCCCGAATAGAGCACTACCGGCAGCGTGAGAGCCAACTGCATCCAATGCCCGCCAGGGAACACCAGTGCGCCGTGGGACATCGCGATGACGAGCAAGGGCAACGTAAACACTGCCGCGAGAATGAACTTGCGTTTCCAGATGGCGGCTTCGCGTTGCTGCTCTTCACCCTTTGCTTCCGTGATCGCAGGCGATGTTTCGCGGGCTCCGTATCCGGCGCGCTCGACCGCCTCGCGGATGTCGGAGACATCAGCCAGAGGAGCCTCGTACTCCACTGAGGCCGTGCCTGTGGCTAGATTTACTTCGGCTCGAGCGACACCAGGGACCGCGGCGACAGCCCGCTCGATCGAGCGGACACAGCCCGCGCACGTCATACCGCTGATTTGCAATTCGACGGTCTCCGCCGTGCCGGACCGAGTTGCGCCGCCGGATGTCATGGCTTGCTCCTCTCTGAAGGCCTGCGCCGACCCGCTCTCCCCGACAGGGGCCGAACCACAACGGCATCCAACCCCTCGATGAGCCCGCAGATCATGCCTTCTTTCTCGCCTTCCCGGTCCCAAGCGTCGAGAGTCCGTTTCAGATCACGGCGGTAGCGCCGGAGTTCCGTCAACTTCTCATCAAGTTCGTTGAGCCTCTGCCGCGCCATCTGCCGGACTTCCACACACGGTCGCCGGCCTTCCCTCGCTTCGGCGATGATCCACGTAATTTGATCCAGAGTGAAACCGACAGCCTGTGATTTCTTCACAAAAGCCAATCGCTCAAAGACGGAATCGTCGTAGAGGCGGTACCCGGAAGCTGTCCGTCCGGCGGGTTCAATCAGCCCTCGGCTTTCGTAGAAACGCAAGGTTTCGACAGCAATATCGCTGCGTTTGGCGACCTCTCCGATCTTGCGGAGGGGGCCTCGGGCATCACGTTCCGCCGGGGTCATGCCTTTAGTATATAGTCTATAGTTGGCTATAGAGTCAAGGGATATGGTTGAGCGAAGGGTCCGGGCTGCGTAACTGCTTGCCGAGCCCCGCAGTTATCGCTGCGGGAAAACCCGCTTGGTGCCCCTGGGGATATCGAGCTTGAAAATCCTGTCGGGGATCTTCGGGTTCAACTTGACGTCGTTGTACGTGAAGACGCGGTAGTCTTCGCCACCCGGCTGGTGCAGTTTTTGTCGGACGGCCTGCCAGGTCTCTGTCGAGACCCACATTTCCAGCTTGGGAACCTGCTTGCGCATTCCTTCCGACTTCGGGATCAGTTCAAGTCTGACGGTTGCTTGATCAGCGGCATGATCTTCTCCGAGCAATTGAAGCTTGTAGTTCTCGCGAAGATAGTCGGCTGTGGTGCCGAATCCCAGCAGAAAGGCCTGCTGGAACGTATCCCGATGCTTGGCGATACTGTACTCCTCGACGGTTGCGATGCGCGGGCGGTAGATCTCGGCTTTATCGCCGCTGACGGCCAGGTGATAGTTGTAGGGCTCGCGGAAGTTGATGAGCAGCCGGACCTTGCCGTTCTTGTCCTTGCGGACGTACATCTCGCCGGACTCGGTGGTCTTCTCTTCGAGAAGCGCCATGTACTTCATTCGCGTGATGCCGGCTTGCATGCTTTCGAAACCGGAGGCCGTGCGATCCATGTTGGCCAGTAGTTGCTCCAGATCAAGGCTCGCGGCCGATGCCGGCGTCAAGGCCGCCAGGACAAGACAGAGAAGTCGTTCCTTCAGGTGCATACGAAAGCCTGTTCAAAAGTACGCAATACGGTCGAATCCGGTTACGCAAAGCCGGGAGCAGTTACGGACGGACGTAGACCAGATAGGCGGTGAGTTCGCCATCGGCTCCGCTGGAGGGTCGCGTCTCGACGACCTCCAGGTTCCGGCCTGTCTGGCGTCGCAGAAGATCTTGAATCGCGGCGGTGAGGTCTTCGCCTGTTTTCTCCCCCATCGCCGAGGATTCCACCAGGAACACTCGGGTGCGCTGTTCGTCGCTGAGCGTCTGCACTTCACGGACGCGGGGCAAGCGGGGCTGATCGTTGAACAGGCTGCGCGGCGTGAAAAAAATGAATGCCAGAATCGCGGCAACGATCAGATCGTACTGCCAGGAACCGCGCCGATGACTCCAGAACAACACAGGCCGCAGGCCACTCCACAGCTTGCGAAGCATGTCGTCAGTTTATCGTAGAATGAGTTGCGTCCGCAGCCGTAAGTGACTGTTCCCTGGGACGATGACCGTTCTCCAGACCAGACTCCGCCAGTTCGTGAATGCGGCGGCGCACCTGCAACTCATGCCGGTGCTGTCGAGCGGGGATGACCCCTTGATCGGCGGTCAGGCCGTGATCGAAGGTGTCATGATGCGCACGCCGCACAGCTACTGCACGGCGGTGCGGCGACCGAACGGCGAGGTGGTTACGGATGAGTCTCCGATCAGCCGGCCGTCGGAGCGTCGAAAGATCTGGGGCTGGTTCGGCGTTCGTGGTTTGGCCACGCTGGGTCAAGCTCTGAAGCTGGGGTTCAAGGCGCTGCAGTTCTCGGCCGTGAACTCCATAGACGAGGAGAAAGAAAAGGCCGGAAAGGGACCGACGGAGAAAGCGGACGGGAAAACCGCCGAGATCCCGGGTTGGATGATGGCGCTGAATATCGCGTTCTCGATCGGTTTCTTCATCTTCTTGTACAAGTTTGTGCCGCTCGTAGCGACGACGCAGATCCAGGAAGTTACGGGTTGGCTGCAGGGGAACTTCGGATTCAGCCTGATCGACGGCGTAATTCGACTGGCGATCTTTCTGACCTTCCTCACGCTGGTCTCTCGGATGAACGACATCCGCCGTGTCTTCGAATACCACGGCGCGGAACACAAGGTCGTCTTCAATTACGAGTCGGGCAAGCCGGTCGAAGTGAGGAATGCTCAGGGCTGCAGCAGATTCCATCCTCGCTGCGGCACGAGCTTCCTGATGGTGGTGATGATCGTCAGCATAGCGGCATATGCACTATTGCCGTTCGAGGGTTTCGCATTGCAGTTCCTTTCGCGAATCGTCATGTTGCCGGTGATCGCGGGGGTGAGCTACGAAGTCATTCGCTTCGCCTCCCGGCACGGCAACCTCGTGATGGTCTGGCTGGTGGCGCCGGGGTTGTGGCTGCAGCGCATCACCACAAAAGATCCATCTGACGATCAGGTCGAGATCGCGATTCATGCCCTCAACGGCGCAATGGATCTCGAACGGCGGCAGGGTGGCGAATTGATCGTCGCGTAGCCCGGAGTTTCCTCATGGAGTGGCTGAACAAGCTGGAAGAGGTAGAGGCTCGCTATCAGGAGCTGTCCGAGCAGATGGCCGAGCCGTCTGTGATTGCGGATCCGTCTCGCTACCAGCGGATCGCCAAGCAGACAGCCGATCTGGCCCCGGTTGTCGAAAAGTTCAACCTCTGGAAGAAGCTTAAGCATGATGCCGAGTCAGCGCGCTCGATGCTGGATGAGCCGGATCCGGAAATGGCTGCGTTAGCGCGTCAGGAGCTTGACCAGGCGGAAGCCGGGCTTGCCGACCTCGGCGCGGAGATCAAGGTCCTGCTGTTGCCCAAGGATCCCAATGACGACAAGGGTGTGATTCTTGAAGTGCGCGCCGGAACCGGTGGCGGAGAGGCCACGCTTTTTGCCGCCGAAGTGTTCCGGATGTATGTCCGTTACGCAGAGTCGCAGCGTTGGAAAGTCGAAATCATCTCCTCGAACGAGACCGGCATCGGGGGATACAAGGAAATCATCGCCATGATCACCGGCGACCGAGTCTACAGCAAGATGAAGTTCGAGAGCGGTGTTCACCGTGTGCAGCGGGTGCCGCAAACCGAAACGCAAGGCCGAGTGCATACTTCTGCCGTAACCATCGCGGTGATGCCGCAGGTGGACGAGGTGGAAGTGGCGATCGACCAGAAAGATCTGCGGATCGACACCTACTGTTCTTCGGGACCCGGCGGCCAGTCGGTCAACACGACCTATTCGGCAGTACGCATCACGCACCTGCCCACGAACCTGGTTGTCACGTGCCAGGACGAGAAGTCGCAGATCAAGAACAAAGCGAAAGCCTTGCAGGTGCTGCGCTCGCGTCTTTTTGAGATCGAGGCCGAAAAGCGACAAGCCGAGCAGGCGGAGCAGCGCCGCAGCATGGTCCGCACAGGTGACCGCAGCGAGAAGATTCGCACATACAACTTCCCGCAGAATCGAGTGACGGATCATCGGGTGCCCGGGCTCACGGTTTACGAACTCGATCAGATTCTCCAGGGAGCCCTGAACAAATTGGTTGAGCCCGTGACCGCCCACTTTCAGGCCGAGCGTCTGAAGAGCGTCCGGGATGCCGCCTGAGCCCCGAGCCTCATTGACGCCGGCCTCGATTTCGCAAGCCCTTCGGAAAGCGGCGCAACTCTTCGAGGATTACGGGGCCGGCGTTCCACGGCTGACGGCGGAAGTGCTGTTGAGTCACTGTCTCGGAGTCGAAAAACCGCATCTCTACGGGCATCCCGGACAGATTCTTTCGCCGAAACAGTCCGCGTGCTTCGAGGAGTACGTGCAACAACGTCTGGACGGCAAGCCCACGCAATACATCACCGGCACGCAGGAGTTCTACGGCATCTCATTTCGCGTTGATCCTGATGTTCTGATTCCGCGCCCGGAGACGGAACTATTAGTGGAGGAAGCCCTGGCGCACACCTCGGAGACAGGGCAGATCCTGGATCTGGGAACAGGCTCGGGATGTATCGCGGTGGCAATCAAGTCGAACGCTCCGCGCAGCCGCGTGATCGCCACGGACATTTCCGGGCCTGCGCTACGAGTGGCCCGCCGCAATGCGGTCGAACACGGCGTCCAGGTCGACTTTGTTCATGGTGATCTGGTGGACGCATTCCGACGTGAGAGCTTGGGAATGATCGTGTGCAATCCTCCTTATGTTCCTCTGAAGGACCTTCCCGGACTGCAGCACGAGCTGCGATACGAACCCGGAGTCGCCCTGTTCGGTGGACAGGATGGATTGGAGGTCTATCGCCGCCTTATCAAGTCCGCGGTGTCCGCACTGAAGCCCGAAGGCCGGCTGTTGCTGGAGTTAGGCTATAATGGCCGGTCCTCGGTCGAGGCGCTGCTCTCGGATGCCGATTGGCATCTGCCGATCGTCCGGACCGACTTGGCGGGCATCGATCGCGTGCTCGCCGTCCGACGCCGCTCTTAGTCCGGCGTATTCCTCTCGATCTCCCGCTATCTGGTTCCTCACAATGAAAATCGCAAAAGTTGAAGCCTTTCTCCTTTCGTCGCCGCTCGATGAGCCGTTGCTGCTGCCCTTCCATGGCGGCGAACGAACCATCCTCAAGCGCGATGCGATGTTGATCCGTGTTACGGCGGACAACGGGCTGAAAGGATATGGGCCCGGACCCGCGCACGAACGCGCCGAACGCGAGATCAACGAGACGATCGCGCCCTTCCTCGAGGGCCGCGACCCGGCTCAATGGCGCACGTTCGAATTCCCCGGCGAGCTGGCGCTGCAGAAGACCTACCGCGCCGTCGAAGTGGCGGTGATCGATCTGGCGGCCCGTTTCGAAGGGGCTCCAGTGTCGGAACTGGTGGGGGGGCGCAAACGGGACCGTATCAAGCTGTATGGCAGCGCCGGCATGTACATGAGCCCTGAAGAGTACGCTGATGAGGCCAAGGCCATTGCTGATCTCGGATTCACGGCCTACAAGATGCGACCCGCCCGCGGCCCGGAAAAGGACCTTGAAACCATTGCCCGGATGCGTGAAGCCGTCGGGCCCGACGTGGGTCTGATGATCGACGCCCATGCCTGGTGGCGCATGGGTGACAAGAGCTACTCCCAACAGACCGTCGAACAGTTGGCCAGGGACAGCCAAGCCTACAAACCGACCTGGTTCGAGGAAGCGGTTCCTCCCGACGACCACGCGGCCTTGAAGCAGCTCCGGGATACGGGTCTGGTGCCGGTGGCCTCGGGCGAGCACGAACCGGACGAGTCGTCATTCATGGATCTGATCGAAACCGGTTCCGTTGACTATGTGCAAATGGACGTTTGCTGCCAGGGCGGATTCGAGATGGGCCGGCGCGTCTTCGAAGCGACGGCTCGGCACGGTTTGCGTTTCGCCTTCCACTGCTGGGGCACGCTGCTGGAGGTGATCGCAGCCGGACAGCTCGGGATTTGCTGGGACGAGGACGTCATCGAGTGGCTGGAATACCCTTGTCACGCCAACCGCGGCAAGCCCGGCATGTACCCGTTCCTCGTGGCGGATGACGTCCTGAAAGACCCGTTGCCCATCGAGAACGGTGATCTCATCGTGCCAAACGAGCCTGGTCTCGGCATCACGGTCGACGAGAGCGTCATCGATCGGTATCCCTACCAGCCGGGACCATGGTCCATCTTCAAGATCGATTCGCCGCCGGAAACCCTGGCAGTTTCGGGCGACCACAGCGTCTTGTGGGTGGATCCCGTCTCAGGGGCATAGCATCGAGGGCGATATCAGCAAGCGCTTCCAGGAACAATACGGTAGTCACCTCTCTTGGTCCGGTCGATGAAAGTGATGCAAAGGTCTTTGCCGATGTCTTCCACATTTCGATACCGCCAGAATTCGAATGGGTAACGTATCTGCGGCGAGCCGTCGGGGCGAACTTCGATCTCGTCCGGCGGTCCGTAGAGGATGTAGATGCGACCGCGGTCGGATTGCCAGCCAAGTTTGTCTGACACCATCTCGAAGCGCTCGTTCGCATAGGCGATACGGCGGTAGTGTTCATCCCTGTATTCGTTCTTGGCGGTTCGCGGGGTCGGATCTCGGCGAAGCCAGAACTGTTCCATGAACTTCTCCCGTTCGTCGTCGGTAGTAAGCCTCTGGTACGCGGTCCGCTCTTCGTCAGCGATGATATAAACCACATCCTGATTGAGCCATCTCAAATCGGGCCTGCTTTCAGCACCCTCAGTCCCGCTGGGAGGCACGGCTGCCGAACATGCAGCCAGAGCCAATCCGGTGAGAGCCGCTAAGACCAGGGCAGTCGGCAACGACATCCCTTGTCCGTTCGATTTCGCAGAATACAGCAATCGATGAATGCGTTTCACGAGACTTCCTCCTGAAGCAGCCACAGCCGGCTCGCGGCCTGACCAGCGATTTTGTTCGAGCGTGGCAAGAGCTATGGCGTACTCGTGCGCATCGCCATTCATGGCAACGACCATGTCGTCACAGCATTTTTCGCGCTCGGAACGCATTACGCCAGAGATCCACCACACCACCGGGTGATAGAAAAGCAGGCCCTCTACCACTCGCTGCAAGTGATTCGCCAAGTAATCGTAGCGTCGGATATGGGCTAGCTCATGTAATAAAATCGCTTCGACCTGCCCTACAGGGAGGCGGGCGATCAGACCGATCGGCATCAGGACTAACGGGCGGAAGTGACCCAGAAGCACAGGTGTATCCACCAAGCAGGACTCCAGCAGCAGGATCGGCCTCGAAAGCTGCAATCGAGCGCCTAGTTGAGCCAGTGCATTCCGCCAGCGTTCAGGAGCGCAACAGACGCCTCGCCTGCGAAGCCGCCGTGCCGATAACCAGCCGAATACATGCCACAAGCAGGAGGCTCCGACGCCTGCCGCCCAAAACGGCGCCAGCCAGGGCGCGATGACGGCGAGACCCCGATTCGGTGCGTTCACAGCTTCGATCGCAGGCTGCAGACCCCACGCGAGAAAAAAAGGTGCTTGTACGGCCTGCCGTCCCTCCGCAACGTCCGGTAGTAGGCGAACCAATGTGAGACCGCAGACGACGACGATCAAGACCATCGCCACACAAGACGCAGCGTATCGAATGCGAGGGGACTGCGCCGTCAAAAGCATCACGCCGAGCGCTGCGGCGACGATCGCTCCTTGCCACAGTGAATGCAGGATCGTCAAGCCAACCATTCCGGCCACGGGCGTCTCCACAAATGCCTCGAGGAGGTTCATCGCTTACCTCCCGGGTAGTCGTCCAGCAGCTTGCGCAGGGCGGCGAGTTCCTTTTTCGTAGTCTTGCGTGATGACAGCGCACCTATCATGAGCGCCTTCGCCGAACCACCGAATGCGCGTTCCAGCAGGTCGCCGGCCAGTTGCCGCTGGGTCCATTCACGCGATCGAGAGGGTTTGTAAACATGCGCACGTTGACTCTGATCTCTTTGCGCCAAGCCTTTCCCGGCCATGATCTGCATGAACTTCAAGACGGTGCTGTACTGCATGGGACGCCGCCGTATGAGCACGTCGTAAACCTCACGCACGGTGGCTGGTCCGATGCTCCAGAGCACGGTCAGGATTTCGAGTTCCGCTTCAGTGGGTTTTGACAGCTCATCCTTCATATACGAATACCTTACTAGTAAATGTTTCGTATGTCAAGAAATTTTTTCGGCCGGTCCGCTTGTCGATGTAAACGCATAGAACGAATTAGAGGGCATCCGTAAGCGGCAGGGAGGGCCGCGCGGCGCTGCTGAGATCGTACGACCCCTGGCTCTGCGCCTTTGCGCCAAGCCGGTTGACGCGCTGTTTCAACCGCCGCTATCATCAAGTTGGCCTTGTTGCAGGCCCTTGGGAAACAGGAAGAATCGAATGGGACCCCTTGGCGTACCGGAGATGATTTTCATCTTCGTGTTGGCTCTGCTTGTGTTTGGACCCAAGAAGCTACCTGAACTTGGCAAGACGTTCGGGAAAGGGATGGCCGAGTTTCGGCGCGCTTCCAACGAGTTGAAGACTACGTTCCAGACGGAGATGGACAACATCGAACGGGAGACCAAGCTCAAGGAAACAGCCAACGAAATCAAGGACGAAGTCAACAAGCAGATCAGTTCGAATTACTACGACGACAGCGAAGACGACTATTACGAGTACGACGACACGCCCTACGATAGCGGGGCCTCGGCCGCGAAATCCAAAACCGCATCCACGACCGAGACCAGCAAAAGCCCCTCCATCGACGGCGGTTCGAGCGTCGGATCCGGCAACGGCCAAGGCGCCCCGGCTGTTGCCAAGCAGTGAACGGAAGCCGGCGGAACCGAGCGCCCAACGCCGACAGATCCAAAACCAAAGCCAGTTAGCAAGGGCTGATGAGTTCTGACGATCAAGACTCGCGGGAGAGCCGCGACCAGACAACTTCGTCCGCCGACGAACCGGATCACGAAACCGAAGGCGTAGCATCGGATGCGTCCGATGCGCCTGAGGAGTCCGCCAGTGGTGCGGAAGAGAAGCCGGCGGCCGAAAGCGACAAAGCGCCCGAGGCTGAAGGCGAGCCCTCCACCACCAAGGGCGAAACACCAGCGACCTACTACGACGACCCGTACGACGAGTACGAGCACGACTACCAGGAGCCGTCAAAGACGGCCTCCACCGCGGTCACGACCACCCAGCCCGAGGCGCCAAAATCACCTCCTCCCCCACCGCCCCCCGCCGACACCGAAGAAGAAGAGGACGAAGAGGAGGACGGCATGGTGCGGATGTCGTTCCTCGAGCACCTCGAGGAACTTCGAACGCGAATCATTCGAGCCCTGGTCGGACTGGTCGTCGCATATGCGATTGCACTGACTGCGAAGAACTACCTCTTCCGGTTGATGCGGGCGCCCTTCGACGCCGCGGTCGAGACCATCCGACTCAACTCGCCGGACGTCAATATTCAACTCGTGGCGCTGACGCCGATCGAGCAGTTTCACTTGATCTGGCTCAAGATCCCGATCGTAGCGGCCGTCTTCATGGCGGCGCCCTGGTGGATGTACCAGGTCTGGGGGTTCGTGGCGCCGGGCCTCTATCGCAAGGAGCGCCGATGGGCCTCGCCGTTCATTCTGTTCGGCAGCGCCCTGTTTATCCTCGGTGGCGTTTTCGGGTATTTCGTGGCGCTGAAGTTCGCCCTGGCCTTCCTTCTCGATGTCGGTGGAGAGGAAGGGGTCCAACCGCTGATCAGCATCAATGCGTACTACAGCATGTTCGTCAGCATCATGCTCGGGTTGGGCGTCGTATTCCAGATGCCCATCGTCATCTTTGTCTTGACGACTCTGCGTATCGCGAGCCCCAGCTTTCTGATGGGCAACGTCCGCTACGCCATTCTGGCGATCTTCGTCTTGGCGGCCGTGATCACGCCGACGCCGGACATCTTCAACATGATCACGTTCGCGACGCCGATGATCCTGCTGTTCTACGTGGGCATCGGCGTGAGCTATGTGTTCCTGCTGCGGCGCGAGGGCAAGAGCCTGCCTTGGGGCAAGATCATGCTGGCCATCCTGTTCGTGCTTGCCATCATTGCGGTCATCATCTACTACTTGCACACGGAGTTGGGTTACCAGTTCGTGCGCGAGTTTCCCTGGTTTGTCGCTCCGACCGGGCAGTAACGCCGCGCTGTGCGTTCTTCTCGCACATCGCGAAATCAAGTTGCTCCTGCAAGTCGAAAGTCTGGGCGGCATCACCGACGAACCGCTCGACCGACTGCATGAAGAGGTCGTCGGCTGACAAGAGCGTTGCTGGACAAACGTCCTGATCCCGGTGACGATCTTGAGCGCCTAGCCGGCGACTTCCGGGTTGATCGCGTCACCCGGTGACGAGGAGCTACGGCAGGTTCTTGCGGAACGTGCGAAGGCGGGAGCCTGTCCTGCCGGTTCTCAGGAACCGGCTTTGTCGAGCAGGTGGCCGTATTCGTCTTCAGGGGCGCTCTCGGTCGTCACAGTCAGACCGCGCGCGGCCCAACCGGGATAGGTCGGTTGGCCCATCGGGTCGGTCTCGCCGCCCATGCCGCCACGCATATCGACCACGCTGGTGAAACCGGCGTTGAGAAGCTGTGAGGCGGCTTGCATGGAGCGGCCGCCCTTTTGGCAGCCGGTGATGCACTTGGCGTCCCGGCCGAAGTTCGCCTCCACGACTTCGACGAAGCGGTAGTTGGGCTGCATCCTGCCGTAAGGATCGCGATCGAGGACTGGGATGTTCTTGGCTCCCGGTACATGTCCGGCCTCGAACTCGGCCACGGTGCGCACGTCGAGGTAGATGCAGCTTTCGTCAGAGTCGAGAAGCTCTTTGGCTTCTTCGGGAGAGATTCTTTTGATGGACATGATGGGATTCCTGATGTAAACCAACGAGCATAGCACGCGCCTTCAGGCCGAATGCCGCCGCTTAACAATGACTCTCGGGGATAACAACCCGTGTAAGCGCCAACCCGTTCACAGCGCTCTCGGATGACTGCTGCGAAAGAAGTAGCATGGCAACTCCATTGCTATAATCGCCCTGCTCGGGAAGCCCCGAGACGCACTCTGATCGAAGCAAGACAAATGCTGAGCATGAGACCGAAGAAGCAGTGGGTTTTGTGGGTTGTCGTGGTATTGGTCTGGTTCGCACCACTTGGGGCAGCGCAGACATCGATGCGGACGGACACGCTGTTTCTTCGGTTAGGGATCGGCGTGGAAGAGGATCAACGGTGGGACGGCTCGGTCGACGTCTTGGGTGGGAATGTTGTTCTGGTCGAAGGGTGGCAGTTCTCGAAAGACGACAGCGTGACCGGGCCGAAGTCCTGGCGCCTGACCAATCGCCGGGACGAGGTGGCGGGTTTCGCCCGCATCAACTACACCGAGATGAGTCCGGCTCAACGCCCGCGGGTTTTGCATTTTCCCGTGGGAGTCTTCGTCACGATCAGGCACAGCGGCGGTGCGACCGTTTCGGTGCAGACGACTCAGGGCAGCTTCGCTTTTTCACTCTCCGATGTCGGCCTTGATCCGAGCTCGTTTCTGGGGGGACGCGCCTCCGTCGCTTGGAGTCCGACTGTCGAGAAACTCACAACGGATGAATACGAAGATGACGAGGCCGCCATCACACGATTGCCTGACGGGTCGCTCGTCATCGCCTGGGTGGCCTATCGGGAACGGGGCGACCACGTCATGATCCGAACCGGCCGCGCAGGGCGCTGGTCGGCGCCGGAGGAGGTCACTCCCGAGCCGGCCGACCTGTTTCGATGCTCTCTTGCAGTTGACGCTCAGGGCGGACTTTGGGTGTTTTGGAGCCGTCGCGACGGGACGAGTTGGCAAATCTGGGGCCGCCGCAAGCACAACGGTTCCTGGCAGGCGCCGGTAAAGTTGAGCGGCGACGGCACGAACACCTTCCACCGCGCGTCGGCTTCCAAGGACGGGCACGTGTTCGTTGTCTGGCAAAGCTTTCGAGGAGATCCCGGTCAGGCGCAAAGCGATGTCTACCTGCGGAGCTTCGCGGGGGGCGAGTGGTCCGAAGAGATGCGCGTCAGCGAATCGATGGCCAACGATTGGGAGCCACAGGTCGCCGGAGGTGCGAATGGCTCGGCCTTTGTCGTCTGGGACAGTTACCACAGAGGCAACTACGACATCTTTTTTCGCTCCTTCGAGAGCGGCAAGCTGGGTTCGCTGCAGCAGGTGACCTCCAGCACCCGCTTCCAGGCGCACGCTTCCGTAGCAGTGGACGCCGAGGGCCGGCCCTGGCTCGCCTGGGACGAGTCCGGCGTGAACTGGGGCAAGGACCAGGGCTTCCTCATCAACCCTCCGATGTCGGCGCCGCTGCATCAGGAGAGGTCGATACGAGTGGCCATGCGGGACGGCAAGGCTTGGCGCGAGCCAAAAAGGAAGATCGAGCCGTTCTACGTATACCGGTTACATCCGAACTTCGAGAATCCTCAGATCATCTTCGACGGCCGCGGCGCATTGAACATGGTCTTCCGCCACTGGACACGCCAGCGCGCCCGCGCCATCGGCAGCAAACTCGGTTGGGAGAACTACCTCACTCGCTATGACGGCGAGTCGTGGACGCAGCCCATCCCGCTCGCGCATAGCCGAGGGTCGATCGAGAAACGACCGGCGTTGACGATAGACGCCGCCGGTAGTGTCTGGGCGGCCTGGATGACCGACAACCGACCGTTCGAGGACATGATCCCTCGCAACGCTGAGATTTACGCGGCGAATCTGGGACGCTCAAGACTGCCTCCGAGATTCGACAGCGGAGCTCTGGGCGATTTCGAAGATCCGTTCACCGAAGAGGCGCCCATCCATCCCACCGAGAAGGAGGACCTCGCCAAGATCCGGGCATACACGATCGAGTCCGGCGACACGAAATACAAGATCTACCGCGGCGACATGCACCGGCATACCGACGTCTCGCAGGACTTCAAGTATGACGGATCTCTCATCGAGGTCTATCGTTATGCGCTCGACGCAGCCGGTTTGGACTACATCGTCCCGACCGATCACCAGTTGGGTTTCGATCACGAGTTCACCTGGTGGCAGGACGAAAAGCTGACCGACCTGTTCCACATCGCGGGTACGTTCACGCCATTGTTCGGTTACGAGCGCAGTCTGCCGTTCCCGAACGGGCACCGAAACGTGATTTTCGCGAAACGCGGGACTCGTACCTTACCGATTCCGGATGACGAGCGGCGCGGCGAAGCAGGAGCGGCCAAACTGTACGAGTACCTTCGGCAAAATGATGGCATTTCGATGCCGCATTCCTCCGGAACCGCCCAGGGGACCGACTTCCGCGACAATGACCCCGAGGTCGAACCGCTCATCGAGATCTATCAGGGCTACCGCGCCAGCTACGAATACAAGGGTGCTCCGAAGGCTGCCAGCGACGAAAAACTCATCACGCAGCGTAGCGGTTACAACCCCAACGGCTACTGGTGGAATGCGTTGGCCAAAGGGCTCAAGCTTGGCGTTCAGGCCAGCTCGGACCATTGGTCAACGCATATCTCTTACGCCTGCATCCTGAGTCCGGAGTTCACTCGCGGGGCGATGTTCGATGCGATCAAGAAGCGCCATGTCTACGCAGCCACCGACAACATTATTCTCGATTTTCAGGCCGAGGCGGCAGGCAAGTCGTACATCATGGGCGACATCATCTCATCCAATGAGGTTCCCAAGCTCAAGATTCGGGCCATCGGCACCGACAAGATCAAGCAGCTCGTCATTGTGAAAAACCAGACTTTCGTGTACACCGGACGGCCCAACAGCAAAGAGGTTTACCTCGAGTTCCAAGACCGCAATTTCGAACCGGGAGCAAATTACTATTACGTGCGGGTGCTTCAGAACAACGAGCAGATCGCCTGGAGCTCGCCGATCTGGGTGGAGTGATTCCTTCCGGCCTGCGCGCGCCAAGCGGCTCGCGCCTTTTTCCTCCGCCCGGCTTGCGCCTAGTCCTGACGGCCCTCTCACGCACTTCGCCTCGCCGCATGGTGAGAAATGCAGGCTAAAGTCTCGGCCGGTAACCGGCTCTTGTGCGGATCCGGTGCTTGCTCAGCGCGTCACTTATGAGTTCGACGCTGATGCTCCGCCAGCCGCGGTTCGGATTGGGCTGCGGATAGTAGGTAAGGGTATAGGAACTGCCGAGCTCCTCTCGGATCTCGGTGAAAGCCTCGGCCTGTCTCTGCCAGCTTCTTGCGAAGAAGGCCCTACCGCCAGTGCTCTGAGTCAGACGGCGGAACACGTTCCGAGAGATCGGGTCCTTGTTCACCTCTTTCGTACTGATGACGTAGATCGGGATCCCCTCGTCCTCCGCAAGTGCGCGGACATCGTCGGGAGCAACGGCGCTCGCCGTATCGGGCCCGTTTGAGAACACGATCACAACCTTGCGGCCGGGCACCGTGGAGGCGTCGCGCAGGGTGAGAAGCAAGCAATTGTAAAGCGCCGTCTCGTCGCCCGCCACGGCAAGACGGAGTCCGCGGATCGCATCCCAACGATTGTTTGTCAGCGGTGCGTGACGTGTCAGATTACGGCTGTAGCCGTAGACGGCCACGGAATCAGCTCCATCGAGCCCGCGAATGAAATCGGCGATGGCGTCTTCCGCATAGACAAAGCTGCGGTACATGAAGTTGCTGGTGTCGAAAAGAACAAAAACGTTGGTCCCCACCAGAGACGGTTCAGCCGCTGCGGAGGTATCCGGCGCCTCCGTGGCAATCGGCGCGGGTGTAGTAGGAGTGATCGCAGCCACGGCGCGCTCTCCCGAAGCGGACAGACGTCGGGGTGCTTCGTTTCCTTCTGCAAAGGTCGCCAAAGTTTGCTGGATACCGTCTTCGTAGACACGGAAATCGCTTGGCTGCAGATTGCGAACGTAGCGGCCGCGGCGGTCGGTGATCGCCACGTTGAGCAAGACCAGATCGACCTCGACGCGGAAGAGCGGGTCTTCAGAGCTTACTTCCTGCCCCACGGCGGGAAGTTCAAACTGGATGCCCATGGAAAGCAAAAGGGCAAGAGACAACAGCGAAACCATCCCGCAATGAATGATTGCCCGTTTCACTCTGATTT
The DNA here is from genome assembly GCA_028819575.1 of Bryobacterales bacterium. Classification (GTDB taxonomy): domain Bacteria; phylum Acidobacteriota; class Terriglobia; order Bryobacterales; family UBA6623; genus JAPPLB01. The sequence goes on from JAPPLB010000141.1 coordinate 43,868, forward strand.
TCTCCTTATTCTCCGGAGCTACTCCTGTCCGGCGCGCAGTGGATCGGCTTTGCGCGGCTTCATCTGCTGTCGATAACGTTCTGCAACAACCTGCATCGAGTGTAGCAATGCGGGCCAATCATCCAAGTTGGTGGCGAAGATGCGTTCGATTGATCTTTGCGTCCACTCCGGTATGAGCAAGTTCAGACGCACGGGTTCGATGTGCAACTCGTCGGCGAGCGTAGCCCAATACAGATTTGTCGATTCCCAACTCTCAGCCATAATGCGGCTGGAAAATTTCATCATGGCCGGGAAAAGCGGTAAATGTAACAGGTCCGAACGATACGTATGAGAGAGTGCCGGGTGAGGGGTGCCGAAGATGCCGGCGATTCTCTCGTAGGCAAACCGCTCGCGATCGCTCTCCCTGAGCGCTGCGATCTTCCGCCAGATGGGACCTCCGACATTCAGTGCGTCATTGCCGTAGTTCTCACCGAAGACAGTTGCGAGGCGGTATCGTTCGGCGGGCGTCAGACCGTCGATCCCTTCTCTGACCTTCCCATCGGCCGCAAGCCGGCGCAACAGATGGAGCCGGTGCGGTCCCAATCGCTTCCGCAAGATGGGATCGATCGTGGCGGCCAATTCCTCATCGACAGCCGAAGCGGCCACGAGCAAATTCGCGAGCCGTAGATGAAGCGCAACGAAATGTTGTTCCTCCCGTGTCACTCCCCACCAGCGAGGAACGACTGCTCCGATCATGATCTGCGGCTCGAGGTCCTGCCAGATCAGCGCCTGCCGCTCGGTCGGAACGAGGAAATTCTGCTCTGCATCAGCCAAAGCGAAAGCGAGCCCATTCAGAGAGCCCACCATCCGGCCGCCTGCGCTGTTCGGCCAGCCTGTTCCACTCAGACGCGGCTGCGACCAACTCTTTGTTTGCTGTGACCCGAAGAAGTCGTGACTGCGCACAAAGAGCGGATTTGCTCGAATCAGCTCGGCTCCCGGGGGTGAGTAATAGATGTAGTTCAGGCCCACGAGCGAATCCCGCAGGATAGAGGCGAAGTTCCCGCGGATGTTCAACAGACTTTCCGGCTGCCCGCGAGCCTTATCGACGGCTCGGCTCAGATTCATCGAACGCTGACGCTGAATGTGTTTCTCGATCCAAGTCCCTTGCGCGAATGTGTTCGACTCTTCCGATGACAGGCTCGAACGCGGCAGCCGCACCTCTGAGATACGAGACGCCAGCCGATTCGCCATCGCGACATTGAAGCTCTCACCGCGCGACACCCGTTCCAGATGATCCGCGAGGTCGAAGATGTCTTTGACCGAGACCAGCCGCTGCGAGGTGAAGCGGCTGTTGAGCGTCCTGACCATCTCTTCATGAATGCTGCGTTCATTCGGATTCGGATTTCCGGCCAGCAACTCGATCAGCCTTTCCTGGGGGGATTCGTCCTCCGACGAACCGGTGGCCGCCAACAAGACTTTGACGCCCGCCCGGCCGGCCTCGAAGATGGCTTGCTCGCTGCCGACATCCCGCAGCACGTCCATCAGGGCTCGAAACGAACGCTCGGCGTCGGTGGAAGGGATCTGCCCCTGTCGGACGAAAATCCGCCACAGACTGAACAAGGCTTGATGCGTGCCGATCGCATCCGCCCGCCGTGTGAGGTTGCGGCCTTTTTTGAATTTTGGCAGTGAGTCGAAGTACGCCAAGATCGTCTCATCCGACAGAGTCGGCGCTTCGTTGAACATGCTGAACTGATCACCGAAATCGGGATAAGCCAACAGCAACTTCTCCACCGCTGCTGGAGACATGGGCTGATCCCGGGCGCGATCCATGTTTGTGAGAGAGATGAACATCTGCAGCGGCTCGTTCTCGACCATCTTGCGGCACATGCCGAACATGGCCTCGACGACGTCGTCCGGCTGCGTCCAATGAGGAGCCGCTTTCGCGAGACGCCCGTCGTATTCGCCGTGGGGGTGAACCGTGAACAGATTCTTCCACGGACCTATTCCGCCCGGGAGATGAATCTGACCATTCGGCTTCACATCAAGGCGTGTAATGAGCAGCATCAGGTCCGAGTTGGCCCTGAAAATCGGCCGCGCCGGACCGGGGCTCGTCACCTTGCCCCGGACGGCCATGTAAAACCGTTCAAGCCGCGTCGGGTCACTAAAATACTCCGCCACACGGCCATCCACCCGCCACATCGAATCGTAGTAGGAGACCATCCAGCCGTCATCCAGCTCGACCAGCCGCTGCAAGAACTCCGCCCCTTGGTCGGGAGAAACACCAACAAGCTTGTGCCAGACGTCACGAGCTTTCGGACCCAACGGAACCACAGCCTTGCCTTCTTTCAACTCGAACATGCCACCGAAAAAGTCGAGCACGTTGGCGAAGTCGAGCATGCGCTCGCTGCCTATCTTCTCCCGCAACGCCAAAGCGGTGGGCCGATGTATCTTGCCAAGAGCGAGATACAGCCGCGCCATGATGGGATTCGCCAGCAGGTTATCGACGAAATCGCCCTCAGCCTTGCGTCTCACAATGCCCATCCAGTAGTCCTTGCCGAAAAGCACGGGCAGGTGGGTCGACTTGTACGGCATCTCGAAGGCCCTCTCCTGACGGAAGGCTTGCTCCAAGTCGGCTAATGGGAATCCCGAATCGATCGAAAGAAACGCCCGCGACGGATTGACGGTTTCCAGCACCGCTTCCGGGCCGCACTCGTTCCGCAGCCGGAAGCCCAGGATCTTGAGGATCTGCGCTGTCTCTCTCGACTCACAGGTGGGAATGCGGATCGTCTCGTCGGCTCCTGCGAGTTGCTCCAACTCCCGCGCCTGAGACAGGTATTGCTGAATGAGCTTGAGGTACTCCGTCGGAACCATCGAGTCCAGACCCGCGGTGGCCCGATACCCGCTTGTCACAATGTTGCGCGCAAGCGCAGGGAACAGTTGCTCGGGGCTCTGGTCAGAGGAGAGCGCCGCCATCCGTCGAAACGAGAAGAGAGGCCCCGGAATGCTAGCCCATGCATTGGCGCCCTCGTTGGCCGGAGCGGGCTCGACAATCTGTTCGGCAAGACGCAACTCCCGCCCGCCGGCGTCACGGTACATTTGTAAAAGCCGGCCCACTTCTTCGTCGTGACCGTCCGCCAGAGCGATGACGACCAGTCGGCGCATCAGGCTCCGGCGACCGTCCGCGTCAGAAGCAGGCGTGTTGTTCAGAACTTTCTCGTATGCCTGCAAACGGTCTGCGTCCCCATAGCGGTCAAGGAACTCGGCGTATTCAAGCAAGTCCTCGTGGCTTGACTGGGGCGCTGCCGCTGCGTCGGCCAAGACCTGCCGAGCCTGGAGGGGTTCGCCCGATTGCTCCAGTTCGGCCGCATGACGCGCAGCTTCACTCTCCGCCCAAAGAGGCAGTGCGCATACCACAAAAAGGGTCACCATCAGAGTGCGACTCATCATGTTCTCCCGTTGAAAGATCATCCGAAGCCACCGGATGTACTTGGCCCCTTCCTCAACTCCAATCGGGCCGATTGTAAGTTGTTACCTCGGCTACTGACAAGCAATTGAAGCGTTTTTTCCCTTTCTCCAACCATATAAAAAAACGGACATCCTTGAAACATACTCCTGGGAGGGATCCCAGTTGCTGGAAAGAGCCTCCTCTATGTCCCTGCCGCCCCGTTGCGGCCGGCGAAGAAGCGATGAATACGCTCGGCCTGCACTTGTCCGACAACCTTCTGAAGGTCATCGAGCGAGCTGGTTTCGATCCTGTTCAGACTTCCAAGGGTGCGCAGAAGCCTGCGAGCCGTTTTCTCTCCGACACCGGGGATCTCAAGCAGCACGCTTTTGAGTCTTCGTGAACCTCGACGCTTGCGATGGAAAGCGACAGCAAAGCGGTGGGCCTCGTCGCGAACCTTCTGCATCAGGTGGAGCACGGGAGAGAAGCGGTCCAAGTAGACCGGCTCGTCCTCTTGGCCGGCAACGTAGATGATTTCTTCACGCTTGGCGATGGCGGCGACGGACTGGTTGATAATGCCCAGCGCCTCGAGGGCCTCGACGGTAGCGTGCAGTTGCCCTACCCCGCCGTCGATCAAAATCAAGCCCGGAAACGGCTTCTGTTCATCCTGAAGACGCCTGTACCTGCGCGTCACGGCCTCCCTCATCGATGAGAAATCGTCGATGCCGTCAACGGTCTTGATGATGAACTTGCGGTAGTCGCCTTTCTTCATGCGGCCGTTTTCCCAAACGACCATCGAGGCGACCGTATCGCTTCCCTGGATATGCGAAATATCGAAGCATTCGATGCGTTCCGGGGGAGCGGAAAGATTCAGCGCGTCGACCAGTGCGTCCATGATGGCTTTTGACGAAGGTTTCATCACCCGGAAGCGTTGCTCGAATCCGTGACGAGCGTTGGTCTCGACCAGATCAAGCATGGCCCGTTTCGAACCGCGCTGCGGCGTCGCAATGACAACTTTGCGTTTCCGCCTCTCGCTCAGGAGCTCTTCAATGACATCGCGGTCGTCAAAGTCGACCGGAACATGAATCAGTGAAGGAACATACTGCGCATCCAAGTAGATCTGCATCAGCAGGCTCGAGAGGAACTCTCGTTTCTCGAACTGATCAACGTTTTCCCAATAGAACTCGCGGCGGTCGACGACGCGTCCGTTCCGAACGTGAAAGAGATTTACGGCCACCAAAGGAGGTTCGGCATGGACCCCGAAAATATCGATGTCCCGGCCTTCCACGGCAGCCACACGCTGCCGCTCCTTGAGTTCATCGACCGTCGCAATCAGGTCCCGCAGTGCTGCGGCTTGCTCGAACTCCATCTCCTCGGCGGCCGCCTGCATTCTATGGCGCAGATCGCGGATCAGATCCGTATGGCGGCCTTCCAGGAAAGCGCGGACGTCGGCTACGGCCCGGCCGTAGACGGCGTCGGTCGTCAGTCCTGCGACGCAAGGTCCCCAACAGCGCTGAATGTGGTATTCGAGACACGGTCGAGGGTGGTTGCGCGTCAGGTCTACGCGGCAGGAAGGAATGCGGAAATAGCGGTGAATGAACCGCACGATGCGATGGGCGAGATTACCGGGAAAATAGGGGCCGTAGTAAGTCGAACCGTCCTTGCGAAGGCGACGCGTCACATAGACGCGCGGGAAACGCTCCCGAGTCAGCTTGATGTAGGGATAGGTCTTGTCATCCCGCAGCAGGACGTTGTACCGCGGTTGTCGTTGCTTGATGAGGTTGTTTTCGAGAGCGAGCGCCTCTTTTTCGTTGGCTACGGCGATGTAGTCGATGTCCCGGGCTTCAGAGAGCAATGTGCCCGTCTTGGCATCGGCGAGTTTGTCCTCAAGAAAGTAGCTGCGAACACGATCCCTCAGACTCTTCGCTTTTCCGACGTAGATCACCCGCCCGCGTCCGTCCTTGTACAGATAGACGCCAGGAAAAGCGGGGAGGGCCGCGGCCTTCTCTTTTAGCGCATCGAGATGGGGAAAGACGCTCAAGCGATGCGGGAACCTCCAACGATATTATCAATCGACCTGAAAAAACCCGCCGCCGGAACCTGCGACCTACGTCAGATCGTCACTCTGTCCGTGACCAGGGCGGATTACCAGCAAGAGCGTTAGCAGGCTAGAGCCGCGATGCCCGTTCAGCGCTGTCTCAGGAATCCTTGCAGATGGGGGTTCGACCCGACTCAAGGAAGCAGCACGATTGGCGCTCGGTGGAAGGCGAACTTGCGGTCAATCTCGTCGATCACGTTGACTTGGCAGACGTACTCTCCGGGGGCGAGATCGTCCAACGGAATCTGAAACTCGACTGGCGCCGCTTCACGTTTCGTTTCGGACTTGATGGAAACCTTCAGCGGCTCAGACTCGAACATTTTCACGCCGTCCCGGTAGAGCGCGACGATCGAAGACAGGGACACCGCTTCCCGCCGGCCTTCCGAGCCCGGATCATACACCTCGAAGTAAACAAACATCGGCTGTCTCTTGCGGAAGACCCGCGTGATGCTCGGGATCAGTTTTTGGCCGTCCTGCACGAGCGGATGGGAGGCGAGAACCTTCTTGTCGCGCTCCGCCGCACCGATGGCATCTTCCAGCGATTCCCGCTGATTCGACCACACCACCGAGCTGATGCGCGCATACGACTTCTGCTCGCCGAGATCGGGGATTTCGAAGCGCGTCTCGAACGTTCCCATCTTCCCTGTCTGGTTCTCGCGTGTGAGAAACTTCAGGGTGTATTCGCCTGGCGGCAGAGTGAAACCTGTGTCGTATTGCAGGTTCCGGGAGTTCAGCCTTTCGGCATTCGCGCCCCGCAACTTCACTTCGATGTGGTCCCGTAGATTGGCCACCATCTTCCCTCGGCTGTCGCGCACTTGCCCGATGAAATCCAAACGCTGCTGCTCCCGGTCGCCTTTTGGGACAAACTCCAACTCGGAATCGGGAATCTTTACCGCCACCGGGACGAAGTAACGGTCGCGGCCCAGCCGGAAATAGTTCACTTCCAGCGCCAGCCTCAGGTCAGTCACCGGATCGCCTAACAACAACGCCTCTTCAAGCTGTCGTTCCTTGTCGCCCCGTGAGAATCGGCGGAAGTCCTTCGAGCCGAAATACCCGGAGCGGTAGTCCAGCTTGGCCCTTGGCATCGACTGCACACGTACCTTCACTCGCCGGAACCGCCCGTCCGTCTTCTCGTTCGTGCTGTAGTAACCCAGGATGTAGTAGCTGGCAATCTCTTGCTGGGCGCGCCTGATACCCAGCGTCAAATCGTTATTGTTGAGGAACACCTTGCCACCGGTGTCGCCGGCGAGGGTGAACAGCGTGTCCTGCGAGTCGTTGAATCGTCCGCGCCGCTGCCGCTGACCTTCACCGGAATAGGCTCTCGTACCGCGTTGCGAGCCCGCTGTAGCGTCACCCAACGGGGCCTCCGCCACGAGACCACGCGTATCGATCGGATAGAACGACACGTTGGCCCGCACTGCCGAGTTGACCGTCGAGCGTAACTGCGAGTTGTTCTCGACACCCGTCCGGCTCACCCCGCTCGAGAAATACACAAGCGCCTTCTTCTCGGGCAGCGAGGCCAGCATCTTCGTCGCCGATTCCAGCGCACTCAGCTTGCGGTCCGTATTGAAGATGTTGAACTCTGTCTCATCCGCCACGAAGGCCGCCCCGTCATCGACGGCCGCGGCTTCATCCGTCTCGGCATCGACGGCCAACTCGCTCGCCTCGCCAAATCGGAAACCCGCGATGACCTCACGCAGCAACTCACGGTTGTCAGTAAAGTCCTGCAACACCTGCAAGCGGCTTGAAAACGCCATGATCGCGACCAGGTCCACTGACGACATCTGATCGTCGAGGAACCGGTCCGCCGCCTTCTGGGCGCGAATCTGGTCTGCCGGAGGCATCGACGAGAAATCGAAATAAAGCACCATGAGCCGCTTATCGCGATAGCGCACTTTTCCTGGCGCGGAGGGTGTGATTTCCTGCTGCCTCTCCGCCGTCTCTGGCGACTGGGCCGTCTCCCTTTCGGCAAGGGTTTGCGGATCCGCCACGGCGTCGAGTTGCTGGAACTCGAAGACCGAGATCTCCTGTTTCTTGCCGTCTTCCAGAATCTCGAAATCCTCCGGCCCGAGGTCCGCCACAGGCCGGCCATCGCCGTCGCGCACTCCCACGTTGACGATGACGAGGTTGGTCGACACCGAGAACTTGAATGACCCGTCCGGCTCCTGCGCCGCCAGGACGATTGCAGAGATTAAGCAAAGTATGAAAACCCGCATTGTCAAAACCTGAACCGCAGACTGGCGCGCATCGTTCTCATCGCCGCCGTATTGGTCGCCAAACCGAAGTTCGACGCATTCACCGTTGTGGCCAAGCCCGAAAAGTTGACCTTGTTCGTGACATTGGCGCTGTCCACACGAAACTGCACCGTTCGCCGGTCTTGGCCGAGGCGAAACGTGCGCCCGACTCCAAAATTGAGCGTGACCAAACCCGGACCCGGAATCGTATTGCGCGCTGCATTACCGAAGCGCTCCGGGGGCGGAGTCGTAAACGCCAAAGGATTGAAGAACCTGCCGCCGCCGTCCACCGGAAGTCCGGTTGCGTCCGCGCGCCCCGATCCCACTACGCCGCTGCCGCCGGTATTTGCCTGGTTGCCAAGCACGACCGCCGTAAACGGAGTGCCCGAGTTAGCCGTCACACCGCCGGTGAAGCTCCAATCGCGAAAGATCGTTTCGAACAAGTTCCTGGAAGGAGATCCCTGCGGTCCACCCACCGGTGACTCGAGCACATACGAGAGGCTGAGCGCATGCCGCTGGTCGAAGCTCGACAGCCCCCGCTCGAGGCTCAAGTTCCGATCGTAGAGCGCCACCACCGCCGCCCCACCTCCGAAAGTCGAAACGTTGTCGAGGGACTTCGAATACGTGTAGAGCGCATTGACCGAAACGCCTCGACGGAATCGCCGATTCAGCCGTAACTGCCCCGCGTGGTAGGTGGAGTTGCCTTCGGAACTGTCGAACGTGAACCCCACCGCATTGCTGATGCGACGGCGTTCCTCCGCCGTGAGCGGCGAACCCGACGGCGCCCGATTCGGTGAACGCTGAATGTCGAGCCGCGTACCCTTCGTCCCGAGATAGCCCACCTCCAACACCATTGCTGCCGGCAGATCCTGCTGCACCGCCAGGTTCCAGGTCTGCGCATAGCCGACGAGATAGTTCCGATCTACCGCAAAGGTGTTCGTAATGTCCTGATCGGGCCGTGTCGCAAAGCCGTTCCGGATCGTCAGAATCCGGTCCAGCGTCGTCGTCAATGTACCCGTCGTCGCAAACGGCGGCTGTTGCCCCAAGCGGCTGGCGGCGTTGTTGTACACCGAGCCGTTGTAGTACCAGCCGTAGCCGGCGCGCAGCAGTGTAGAGCGTTTGGGAAAAGGCTTCCAGGCAATGCCGAATCGAGGCGCGAGGTTGTTGCGGTCCGACTCGATCAACGCCGCCGGGAACGGCCCGCTGAATGCGCCATCCATGCCCGGCAACACGGGCGCCACGCCGGTGAATCCCGGCGCGACGTCGAGGTTCACGATCCGATTGAACTTTTCCTGGAACGGCCGGAGGAACTCATACCGCAGTCCGAAGTTCACGGTGAAGTTCGCGCTCACTCGCCAATCGTCCTGGGCGTACAAGCTGAATGCCGGAGCACGGAAATACGTATCGGGGTTGCCAAACCGAATCGAGCTTGACTGCGGCAGACCCAGGACGAAGTCAGCGAAGTCGAACCCGGTGTTCGCCAGCGGCAAGCCCCGGCTGTCGAACGCGCTGGTCCTCAAACCACTGAAACTCAGGCTGCCTCGCGCGTTCTGCTCACTGATCGTGTTGAGCTGGATCCAGCGGTAGTTGCCACCGATCGACAAGTTGTGATTCCCGTGCACCGAAGTGACGCTCTCGCTGATTTCCAACGTTTGATCGCGGCGCAGCATCGGGCTGCCATCGGTGAGATTGCCGAAGTTCGTGAATGTCAGGTTTGGCGGGCCAAAGTTGATCGGCGCATCGGACGTATCCTCAATCCCAAGGTCTCCGGCCACATCGGCGCCGAACGCGAAGAATGGAAGCGTCTCGATACGATTCCGTGAAAATCGCAGCCGCAGGTTGTTGATCACATTCGTCTTCACGTTGCGCGTCCAACCGACACTCGCGCTCTGCGCGCGGCTGCCTGTCGTGTCACGGAACCCGAACAATTGCACGGTTTCGGAATCCCGCATCCGCAGGTTGTAGGAGACAGACAGCCGGTCCGCTTCGGAAAGGCTCCGTCCCATCCGCACGCTGAAGTTGTCGGTGTCTTGCGGTACGGAGGTAATGAACTGGTAGTTCTGCACTTGTCCGGGCTGATTCGGAAGCGGGATAAACGGAATCAAACCCAGTGCAGCCGAATCCAACCGCGATACAGGAATCACATTGTTGGGGAAGGCCTCACCCGCATCAAACACCGTCACCGGCCCCGAAGCCACGGAATTTGAAAAGTCGCCCAAGCGCTCCAACGCCGAGGGCAACGTCGATGTGCGGTTAAAGGGGTTCCGACTGCGTGCTCCGTTATAGCGGAAGAAGAAGAATGTCTTTTCGTCGTCCACGATCTTCGGGATCTTCAACGGCCCACCGAACATCGCCCCGAACTGATTCTGTGCGTAGGAAGGCTTGTCCACCGTCTGGCCGGTAAGTGAATAAGGCCGGGCATCCAACGCCGAATTGCGAAACGAGAAGTTGAGCGAGGCGCGCATCGAGTTTCTTCCGGCCCCAATCCGGTTGCCGAACTGCATCGTCCCGCGACGCCGCATCCATTCACGCATGCGCGCCAGCCGCTCGGGCGTCATCTCACCTCTGCCCGGCCCGCCAGGACCACCGGGTCCGCGGCCGCCCGCTCTTCGGCCGCCAGGACCTCCGCGTCCACCGCGGCCGCCACGCGCGCCGCCGAACCCCCGACCGCCGGAGCCTCGGCCGCCGCGACCAAATCCCGGTCCTCCATCCGTGTCGTTGCCGCCGCGATTGGCAAAAGGATTCCCTTGTTGTGAGGGCCCGCCAAAACCCAGCGCCCGCATGTCGAACTGACCGTTGCTCCCCGGCGCCTGCAAACCACGGCTCAAGCTGCCGGTCACGAGGAACGACTCATTGGCGTCCTGCTCCGACGCCATCGAGATCGTCGGATCGGGCATCGCCGCCAATTCGTTCATGATGCTGTTCTGCTGCGATTCGTTCACAAGCAGCCGCTGAAAGCGCTCTCGACGCTCCGCCCGCGAGAGCTGTTCTCCGTCCCCGGGGGCCGCCTGCTGTTGCCGAGCCGCCAGCGTCAACTCCCATTCCGTGGGACTCGCACCGTCGGTGATTTCAATTTCGCGCGTGACCGACTCGAATCCGAACATGCTCACTTCCAGCGTCCAGATGCCGGGCTGCATCCGGTCAAAGCGGTACTGCCCGGTCTGATCGGTCGAAGTCACCCGTGTTGTCTCCCCGTGCGTGGCAATGACCGACGTGCCGGGGATCGGCAACTCGTTCGATCGAACGAGGCCGACATGCTCGGCAGCCGAAACGCTTCCCACTGACACAGAGAAAACGAAAAGGAACCGCGATAGTAAGGTCATCGGCTTTTCCGACCAAGGCGGACGTATCTTTCCTTACGTTACCGGCAAGCAGCGGAAGTGATGTTAAATCAAGGTAAAAAGACCGGCCTGCAGTTCCGAAGCATGCTCCGGGAGTCTGGTCGACGCAATATAGAAAGTGCGCCTGTCCGCGCAATCCAGAACGTTCTCCTTTCTCAGCATGGGTTCATTGTGTGTTGGCCGCAGCGGAACGAGCCCGGAGGGCGACGGGAGCCACGGCCAACGGCGCTCGTCGCGAGGCCGACCGAGAAAGGCGGACGGCGCCCGGGCATTTGATCGGGGGGTGGGCACCCGAGCAATACCGGGAAATGGTGGGTAGGGAAGCATAAAAGCCGTGTTTCGTGTCTCGTGATGCGTAAAAACCCTAAAGGCCATGTTGCCGGCGCGGGGGCAGCATCTCGATCAGTTTTCCTTCGCCGAGTTCGTGCTGCGTCCCACTGCCGGGGAGTCCCTGGTACTCAGCGAGGGATAGCAGTGTGGCCGAGGAAGTCATGCCCCGACCTTAAGATTACCGCCTTGCGGAACAAGGCAAAGAAACGCCAATCCGTCGCTGTGACGGCCCCTTGTTAGACTGAAATCGTTTCGGGGTCCGGCACGTCGAAGACAGGGGTCTGATGTACGACGGCAGAGGGCAGGCGCGTCTCGCCGCATCCGTCTTGAGCGGAGTGTGTGTATTGCTGTGCCTGCTGACACCGATACGGGCGCAAGATGCCTGGCAAGAGGCCATCGATGCGGGCGACCTGGCGCTGGCCACAAACCAGCGCCAAGAGGCCCTCGAACAATTCGCAACTGCGCGGCGAGTCTCCGCCGGGTTTGGGGCCGCCGACCCCAGGCGAGCCGTAACTCTGGTCCGCCTAGCCCGAGCGTACCGCTCTCTGGGAGATCTGGCCAAGCCGGAGGAGCTGTACGAAGCTGCGATTGACGTTTCCGAGAAGGCCTATGACCCGTCGAGCCTGGAGTTCGCCGAGTATCTCAACGAGGCCGGACGCTATTTCCACTCGAGGCGCAAATACCGGCGAGCGGAGGAACTCTATAGAAGCGCTTTCGCGAACCGCGTCAAGCATCTCGGCAGGGAGCACGCTGACGTTGCCGAGAGCATCAACAACCTCGCAGTCCTATATGAGAACGAGGTCCGCTACAGCAAGTCAGAGGTCTACTATCAGCATGCCCTGAGGATTCGCGAAACGGTGCTTGGACCCGAACACACCGATACCGTCGTCACGATGGAGCACTATGCACGGTTGTTGGTCAAAATGAATCACAGCGATCAAGCCCAGCCTCTGTTGGAGCGAGCGGAGGCCGTACGAGCACGTCACGTGGCGCAAGCCACCGAGGCTGTTTCGGGTGAGGTTTTTCGACTCGGCCCAGGAGTGATTCCAGCTCGACTCAACGAGAGAACCGAACCCGAGTACACGGAAGAAGCCCGTATCGCACGACATGAAGGCACCGTAGTCATGCAAGCGGTCATCACACCCGACGGGGGTGTTGCAGGCCTCAGGCTGGTGCGCAGTCTCGGCTTGGGACTCGACGAAAAAGCCGTGGAGGCGGTGCGAAGTTGGCGATTCGATCCAGCCCGAAAGGGCAATGCACCGGTTGCGTTTCGAGTCAGTCTGGAAGTGAGCTTCCGAATCCTCTGACCTGCATTTCCCACCACCCGACGGTCGAAGCGCGTCTTATTCGGCCGGGAACCAATCCGGAGTGAAGGGGATGCGAATCGGCTCAAAGCCCTCCGAGCCTGTAATTTCAATCTCCGAGCCGATCAGGCGAACGTCGCGCACTGCCTCGAACCCTTCCGGCACGGACGCCATGACGACCATATAGCGCGCCGTGATCTCGGCCTTCGAGTCGAGCCAGCCGAACGTGCGAGTCCCATACATTTCGGGTTTCGCAAAGTAGGCTTTCGCGGTCCCCGGAATCCGCGTATTACCGAATTCCATGCCGCGGGTCATCGCCTCGCCATTCCACGGCGGGAGCTGGATGTGCCGATTTTCCTCCCACACCATCATCCACGGGGAATCCTTGCGCAGGAACACGTACGCGATCAGGAGGCGGTGTTCAGCATTGATCGCCGAGACGAATTGCACATCGCGACCCTCGTCCAACAGGAAAAACGCCATCTTCTGGCTGGGAGGTTCGGGAGCGAAACGCCGGTAGTCCCGCTCAGGATGACCGGGCGGACCCACCGGCCAGTTTCCAAGAGGCTCGTAGTTCTTGTCGCCACCGAGGTCGCCCTTGGTGGCCGAGGCGTCGAAGAAGGTGTGTTCGGGATCGAGAAACGGCGGACCGAAGGTGGGATGCTGAACCCAGCCGAAGGGCCGGTCGAGCCCCAACTTGTTCAACGCCGTTTCTTCGACATACAGGACCGGCTGACCGTCAGCGAGCCGCATCGTTCTCGTTATGGCCGTAGCCGAGTTCTTCAAGTCGAGCTTGTGGACCAAGGAACGCTCATCCTGAGAAATCATCTCGGCAGCGAGCAGCGACACCTCGCCGTGATAGGCCATGCCTTGCCGGTACTCCGTTTCCGACGGCGCACCCCAGAAGTCAAAGCACAAATTGTGACCCATGATCCCGGCCAACAGAGCCGCCTCTGAATCGGTTCCATAGATCTCACCGTGCTTGCCGGCGTCGAATTCCCAAGGGTCGAGCGAAGGCCACGGCGGAATCCAAAGCGGATTGAGGGAGTCGCCGCTGTCCGTCTTCAAGACAATCTCCGCAAGCTGCCCTCCGCCTTCGAGAATGGTGACACGCAGACGGTCATTCTCAATACGCCAAGCGTTACGGTTCTCGAACATGGCCATCTCCCCGCGTTCCTCCGCCACCGGCTGGGGGGCGCATCCGACCGACCCGAGCAGGAGAAGACCGCTTACAAGAACAACAACGGGTTCAAGTCGCCGACTTGTCATAGGCGTTCATTATGCATCAAAGGAAGATCTCGGAGCACAATCCGGCAGCATCTCCCTCTCGGGCTACAGAGTCCCTTCCGGAAGCGACTCGATGATCCCGTTCAATACCTGATCCGCCGTCTTGCCCTCGGCGTGCGCGTCGAAGTTGAGGATGATGCGATGCCGCAACGCGGGCAACGCCAGCTCACGCAGATCACCAAGGCTTACGTTGAGCCGCCCGCGCATCAGAGATCGCACGCGGCCAGCCTGGATCAGCGCCTGTGCTCCGCGAGGCGAACTTCCATAGCGGATGTACTTCTTGGCCGAGGCGTGAGCTTCCTCTCGCTCGGGTTGAGTGGAGAGAATCAGCCGAATGGCGAAGTCGCGAACATGCGGCGCGATCAATACATCATGCGCTCCGCGCCGGGCGTCGAGAACTTGTTCCCGATCCATGACCTGGTGGACCACCGGCGACTGCGGAGCCATGGTCCGGTCCACAATCTCTTCCATCTCCTGCTTTGTCGGATACCGCACGACCAGCTTGAGCAGAAATCGATCCAACTGTGCTTCCGGCAGCGGATAGGTTCCTTCCATCTCCAACGGATTCTGCGTGGCCATCACGAGAAACGGATCTTCGAGCTGGTGGGTCGTCGTACCCGTCGTCACCGTCCGCTCCTGCATCGCCTCGAGCAGCGCGGATTGCGTGCGCGGCGTCGCGCGGTTGATCTCGTCCGCCAGCACCAGATGCGCGAAGATCGGCCCGGGTTGGAACCGCAATTCCTTTGACCCCAGCGAGTCGGCCTCCAGCACCATGCTTCCGACGATGTCGGCGGGCATCAAGTCGGGCGTGAACTGTATGCGCGAATCGTCCAGGTGCATGGCGCGGCCGAGCGTACGGAGCAGAGTCGTCTTACCAAGTCCGGGCACACCTTCCAACAGCACGTGTCCGCCCGCCACCAGAGCAATGATCACGCCCTCGACCACGTCGTCGTGTCCGACTATCACCTTGCCGATCTCGTCACGGACGAGCTTCATCTGATCGGTGACGGTTTGAAGGAACTGCTCGCTGGCAACCATTAATTCCTGCTCTTCTGCCGCAACGTTTCGAAGTACTTCTGCACGTAGCGGCGATAGGCATAGGGTATTTCGTCTCGACTCACGCGACCACCAGGGTCGCGATGCCCCGCAGCGGTCGGAGAATAGGGTGTTCGAAGCTGCTGCGGAACAGCCTCGGTCTCGATCAGCACCTCACCGGACATGTCTTCGGCCCTCTGCTGATAGAGTTCACTGAGTTCGCCCATGACCTGCATTTGCTCGGCGGCGCTCAGTTCCTTGCTCCCGTCCTTGCTCCCGGCCGAGGACACACTGGACCCTTCCGGCGAAGCCGCCGAGCTTTCGCTGCCCGAGTCACCTTGGGTCAGTTCCTGAGGCGCCTCGGGGGCTGCTCCGCTGGCGCTTTCGGCATCCGCGCCGCTTTGTCCGGAATCGGGCGCCTCCGCCGCCGTTTTCTGGCCTGACTTCGCACCTTCAGCGGGTGAAGGCTGACCTGATTGCTGCTCGGAAGAGTCACCCGGGTCCGAACCCGACGGCGGGTCCATACTCAAACTCGAAAGCATATTGCGAAAAGCATCTTCAAGGCGCGAGAGCAAATCGTTCGATGCTTCGTTCTCCGCGCCCTGTCCGGCCGATCCCGCTTCCGCATTGGGATCACTTTCCCTGCTCTGCTGAGAAGGATCCCTCGACTCGGAGTCCTCCTGTTCTTCGCCGCCTTCGCCCGAGCCAGCGGCGAGCTCGTCTCCAAATTCGTCGTCTATCGAGAGCCCCTCCACTTCGGGCAATGCCGATGACCCTTCACCAAGCGCATCTCCTGTCGGCGCCTCGCCTTCGATCACGTCCGGTACGGGATCGGGCTCAGCCGTGTTCGGCGACTTCTCCAGCTTGCTTTCCTTGCGCAGCGACTGTGACGGCTCCTCTCCGTGACTCCTTGCCTCCATCGAATCCTCACGCCGCAGTTCATGGCCCGCATCGGCATAAAGCGCTGGCGCCTCAATCGGGATGAGCGACGGCTGCAACGAAAAACTCGATTGCGACCCGTAGCGGATGCCCAGCAGAACCAGAAGCAATAGCAGCATCGCCGCGAACGCATACCCGGATCTCGGAACCTCCAGGGGCAGAGCCACCGCCAAGTCGCCTGACGACGCCAGGGGAGCTGCCTGCTCCCTCTGAACCCGCGCAAGCGGACCGGCCTCGGACGGATGCAGCGCGAAATAGTAGGCCGTTGAGATTTGATCGTCCGTCTCCCATGCCGAATCGACACGCTGCGCGACACCATAGTGGGACGGGCGCCCGCGCAACCAACGATAGCCCCCGGCCATAAAGCCGGCCGCCGCGAAAACAACGATCAGGTCGACCGGCAGCCAATCTGTCCCGAAGACTGCGACCAGCAGCGGACCGAGCAAAGCAATGGTCCCAGCGAGGGCAATCTCACGAAACGTCGACTGAGTGACCGCGCGAGTGTGAGCACGCTCCACCGTCTTCATCACCGGGTCCGAACCTGACACTGACATCAGACGAAAAAACGAAAACCTATTATAGTGTCACGTTCCCGGTGATACTCCCCGTTCGCTCATCCGCCCCGCGGCGCCCTGGCTGACAATACCGCGCCCACAGCCTCTTCGGGCAAGAGCAGTTCCAACTATACTCATCGAACCTCTTGCTAGAACGGTCGTCCCGAATGCTTCAAAAATCCGGTGCACAACCGCGACACACGTGAGCGGCCACTTCTCTTGAAGCCCCTCGTGAACGGCCTGGATACTCTCCCCAGTCAGGCCGCCGCGTATCAACCAAACTCAGTAATTCAAGCCCACCTCGCTATAATCTGGCGATGGTGGCGCAACCGGACGCCTCAGCTCCAGCTCGTCGGGTGATCGTGGTGGCGCCGATGCCGCCGGAGAAGAGTGCCTATGCACTGGCGCGCTATAGCCGGTCGCCGGATTCGATCACGCAGAGTTTAGAGTGGGTCCGGGGACACGATTCAGCGAAGTTTCTCGACAGCTTCTATTTCCAGTACGGCCACGCCTCGATCGCCGACCTCGGCCATACGATCTTCTGCTTCGAGGGCATCTCGGAGCTGGCGGCGATCGAAATCGAAGACGAGCAGCTCTGGGACGGACAGGCGAAATCGAGCCGCTACCAGGATTTCTCCAAGGGCAACATCGTCACGCCTCCCGAACTGCTCGACACCGGAGGAGAGGCCGTTTACCGCGCGGCGGCGGAGAAACTGCTCGACACCTACCTCGATATCCACCGGCGTCTGGTGGAGCACCTGACCGAAAAGCATCCCCGTCCTGAAAAGATGAAGGCGGGCGCATACAAGCGGACGATCGCAGCCCGCGCCTTCGATGTTTCGCGCTATCTGCTTTGGCTGGGGATCTCGACCAACATCGGACAGGTCACCAGCATCCGTACCCTCGAAAAGCAGATGCAGCGCTTGGGGGCTTCAGACTACAGGGAGGTACGGGACCTCGCCGCTGAGATGCACGAGGCCTGTGCGACACCACCGGGATGCCCGTGGTATCCGGAGCAGGATCAAGAGCCGTTGGCGCCGACGTTGGCGAAATACGCCGAGCCGGATCTGCGCTCGAAAGCCTCACGCGAGAAGGTCGCCGCCTGGGCACAACAGAACCTCAATCTTGCAGGCGATGCCGAACTGCCAGACGTAGATCTCATCCGCCCGACAGACCCGCTCGATGAGACGGCGGCGACGCTGCTCTATGCCGTGACGCCGCATCCGTTCCGGGTCATCCTCGACGAGGTCAGCGGCTGGAGCCGCGCAAGGCGGCGGGAGGTGCTCGACGTGGCTCTGGAAGACCGCCACCGGCGCGACGAGCTGCTCCGCGAGTTCTGCAGCGGCTACAGCTACGTGTTCGATATCGTGTGCGACATCGGCGCTTATCGAGACTTACATCGGCATCGGCGCTGCCAGCAAATCCGCCAGAAGTTCACGGGGCGGCTCGGGCATGACCGGCCGGCGCTCGTGGATGAGGCGGGTGTCGGGCATCTGTATGACCAGGCGTTGGCGGATGCGGCGGAGGCCCGCAGGAAGCTGGCGGAGCAGTCGGACACGGCGACGCACTACCTGCTGCCGTTCGCAGCGCGCATGCGATCACTCTACAAGATGGATTTCGCCGAGGCAGAGTACATCGCACGGGTCCGCTCGGGCGTGAAGGGTCATATCTCCTACCGTACCGTGGCCTGGAAGATGCGCGAGCGCATCATGGAACGAGAGCCGGAACTTGGCGCACTGGTGGACGCCACACCACCGGAAGTGGAAGACGCATTGACGCGGTAGGCGCACGGAGTTGTTGCTCTGATGACCGTCGCCGACCGGGAACGCCATTCCCGGGGGCGCCGGGAAACCGTTGCGGCACTACAGCTAACGAGGAAGTCCTCAGACCGACAAACAGGACAACTGATCGCCGCGTCAACTTGACTCGAATGTGAACCTTGGCAGCGCAGAAAAAACTAGCGGCTGAGGGCTTGATAGAGCAGGCCCAAGACCGGAGCGGCCACCAACGCAACGAGCGGCCAGATCACGCGCCAGATCACTCGTTGCAGGAGGTCAATCCGCTCGGACTGGGCGTCGATCCGCTCGGACTGGGCGTCGATCCGCTCGGACTGGGCTTTGATTTCAGCTTTGACCTCAGCGATCTGGGCATCAATCCGGGCGCTCAGGGCATCGATCCGGGTGCTTTGGGCATCGATGCGGGCACCCAGGGCATCGATCTTGGCTCCGAGAACAGCGATGACATTCTGCCCGCTCAGATCCCGGATTTCCTCGATGGCGGCATGGACCACTCGGGGGTCGGGTTCGGGACTGCTCAGAGCGAGATAGATGGCTTCGGTGGCGCTTTCAGCAGCCATGATCGCACTCCATCATAGCACCTCCGAGAAGCAGCCCCTTCTCTTTCGGGCACTCTATTGCCGTTGTCCCGTGAGGCGCCCGACGGCTTTCCGCTCCGACCTCAAAACCCGCCGGGACCGGCGGGAAATCCTATTGAAAGATCACGGTCAGAAGGCTTTCCTGGTCAGCCGGTGGACGTCAAAGGAGGCCGTATCAGCAATGGCCATCACGGCCATCACGCCCGCTTGGATCGGATCGCTCACCACGAGGTCCGACGCGTCGGGAACGCTTCCGGCCATATTCAAACAGATGACGATCAGACCCTTGTCTCGCACCTCACGAACCGCGTCTTCGATTTCTCCGCCCATCAACGCCCCGGCGAGAACCAGCGCCCGCGCACGCGGCAGGCGCGCCACGGCCTTGACCGCTTCCGCGACCTGCGCTTCTCCGACCAGAGGAATCGTGTCGACCGAGATCCGTTCTCCGCGAAGATTGTGACGATCCGCCTCGGCGACCGCGCCGACCGCGACTTGTCCGACCTGAGCCCCGCCGCCGATGATGATCAAGCGCTTGCCGAAGACACGCTTGAGAGTGTGCTGCTCGGCTACGCGAGCCACTT
Source organism: Bryobacterales bacterium (assembly GCA_028819575.1). Lineage (GTDB taxonomy): Bacteria > Acidobacteriota > Terriglobia > Bryobacterales > UBA6623 > JAPPLB01. The sequence goes on from JAPPLB010000141.1 coordinate 63,366, forward strand.
CGGGCAGTTCCTTCAACTGCTTGATGATCGGGTCAAGATCGTCGACACCGCCAATTTCAAAGAAGACGGTCTCGATCGGCTTGCGGCTGTCGAGGATCGCCACCCAGGTGATGTTGCCACCGGCGCGCGCGATGATGCCGGTGAGCTGATGCAATACACCCAGCTCGTTCCTGACCTCGGCGACCAAGCCTCTCGTCGTGTTCTCTTCGTGGGCTTCCTGGTCCATTGAGCTGCACCCAAGCGCAGGCAGCGCGCTGCAACGAACGCCGCCGAAGTACCTCCAGTATAGCCAGCGGCTTCAGACGGACCTCGCGGAAGGCGTCCGGTATAATGCCCTTCGCCACCATTCCGCCTCTTCGAGAGGAACCTCGTAATGACTCCAATCTATTCACGCCGCCGCATGATGTCCATGCTGGGAGCTGCAGCTCTCGGTTCGTCCGTTCGCTTGTCCGGAGCCGCCGGCAAAACCATGAGGGGCGCCTTCATCATCATGGCTACCCCTTATACCGAGGCGAAGGAAGTCGATTACGAGGATTTGGCCGGCGAGGTCGACTTCCTCCATCGCTGCGGAGTACAAGGCATGGTGTGGCCACAATTCGCCAGCGAGTATCCCTACCTGAAAAAAGAGGAGCGCTTCCAGGGGATGGAAACCCTCGCCAAGACCGCCAAAGGCAAGAAACCGGTGATGGTCTTGGGCGTTCAGGCCCCAAACATCGACGAGATGCTCGAATTCGCCCGACATGCCGAGCAGCTCGAGCCCGACGCTCTGATCGCCATGCCACCGAAAGAAGCGAAGTCGCTCGACGACTACCGAGCCTACTACGGCGCGCTGTGCAAGCTCGCGAAACGACCGGTCTTCATTCAGACCACCGGCGGTGCGGCGGACGTCAAGCCAACCGTGGAGTTCATCGTCGAGATGGGGAAGAAGTACCCCAACTTCGGCTACATCAAGGAGGAGTTCCAACCGGTCATTCCCCGCCTCGTCGAGTTGTCGAAGCATCGTCCGCACGCAATCAAGAGCGTCTTCAGCGGCTCCGCCGGCCGCGGCTGGCCATACGAGATGCGGCTCGGCCTCGACGGCACGATGCCCGGCGCGGTGTATGCTGACATCTACGCGCAACTTTGGGAACTGCACTTGGAAGGGAAGCGGGATGAGATCCGTGACCTCTTCAGCAAGTTGATGCTGATGATCAATCTGAATTCTCAAATTCGTGGTGTCCGCAACTACATCATGAAGCGCCGCGGAGTCTTCAAAACCACCATGTCCCGGCGTGGAGAATACACTTGGTCCGAGGAAGAAGTGACCGAGATGGAGCACAACCTGGCCGCCCTCGCGCCGCACTTTCGCGTCGATCTGCCGAGCTGAGTCATGATCCGTTCCCGTAAACATTACCTGCTGCCGCCGTTGCGAGTTGTCCGTTTGCGCTACGCATGGTTGCCGCAGCCCGCCTGACTGCACCCCATTTTCATGAGCACTCGTATCTATCAGGTTGACGCCTTTACGGCACGGCCCTTCGCCGGCAATCCTGCCGCGATCTGCCTGTTGTCCGAACCACGCGCCCCTCAATGGATGCAGCACGTCGCCCGCGAGATGGGCCTTTCGGAAACCGCCTTTCTGACGACGCAAGAAAACGGGTTCGGCCTGCGCTGGTTTACGCCCACGGTGGAAGTCGAACTCTGCGGGCACGCAACTCTTGCGAGCGCCCACGTTCTTTGGTGTCACGAGGGCTACAGCGGCGATGAGGAACTTCACTTCCACACTCGCAGCGGCCTGCTGACAGCCCGCAAGGAGGATGACTGGATCGAGTTGAACTTCCCGGCCACGCCAGAAAAAAAAGTTCTCCCGCCACCCGAGTTGCTTCATGGCCTGGGCTCAGACAACGACTATGTCTACGTCGGCAAAAACCAGTTCGACTTCGTTGTGGAAGTCTCGAGAGAGCAGACGGTTCGCAAGCTGCGTCCGAATCTACGTGAACTGAAGGAAGTCGATGCACGGTGCATCGTGGTGACAAGCCGCTCGGCTGCTCCGTACGACTTTGTCTCGCGTTGCTTTGCACCCGCCACCGGCATCGACGAAGATCCGGTCACGGGATCTTCACACTGCTGCTTGGGGCCTTATTGGCAAGAACGCCTCGAAAAGGATACGTTCCTTGCATATCAAGCGTCCGCTCGGGGAGGCGAACTACGTGTCCACGTCGCCGGCGATCGCGTCTATCTGAGCGGTCAGGCTGTCACGGTAACGCGCGGCGAAATGGAAGTTTGAATGGATCGGAGGGCATCAGGACCGCGAGGCAGGCTGAACGCACCCAAACCCCCTTCCAGCGCGTAATAGAAACAGCCGCCAAACCAAGTGCCTGTTTTACTTCTTTTCCTGGTCATCGGCCTCGATGCTTCGGCGCAAGCCGCCGACATCGACTTGCTCGATCTGATCCCACCGGACAGCCGTATCGTCACGATCGAAAGGCCACAGCAGTTCCGGGGCACACCTCTGGCGAACCATTGGCCGGACCATCCTTTCGGCGACGAATATCCGATTGAGTCGGTCGATCAGGTCGTCTCGGCCTTCGGCATCGCCGAGGACCAGGAGGAAGGCTTTCTCCTTTATCTGTTATCCGTCGACCCGATCGTGCTTCGCGGCCAGGCTTCTGCGGCTGACCGAATCGAACGCGTCCGTGAAGTCGAAATTCTCCATTTCCGCGAACAGGACGGTCGCAAGACGGCCATCCTGGGAGGGTCGGTATTGATTTGGGGAGATGCCGACCCGGTCTCCGACGTGCTGGAACTGTTTCAAACCAATCAAGTCGCGCCTCTGCCGAGGCGAGTACGGACGACGCTCGCGGCCCTGCGCGAACGCACGCTCACGGCGACCTGGGTGATGCCGCCGAAATATCCCTATCCTGCGGATGGCCCCGGCACCATTGGCGATCGAATCGAGCTGCTGGTCAATCAGGCCTATTCCACGCTTCGTTGGATCGACGGTTGGATCGAGTCGCACGAGGAGTTCGTCGCGGACTCTGCGGAGAATGCCTCCCTTCTCGCCGGCCTGATTCGCAAGGTTGTCCAACAGGGCGCGCTCCTGGACGAAGAAACGCAGTTCAGCGAGCTTCTCCGCCGCTATCATCGCAACTTCGGGGAATCCGCCCGAATCATCGAGACAGGCGACGCAGTCCGGTTATCCGTCCGGCTCTCCCCGGCCCAGGTTGAAAAGTTGCGGCAAGAGACGGACAATGAGGCGCCGGAAACCGTCAACCCGGAGGCTCCCGATGATCCAACGTTTCAGCCCTCTCCATAGGACTCTCGTCCTGCTGGCCAGCGCCTGTGCCGTGCTTATTCCTGCGGCTGGCCAAAGCATCAATGTCGCCAAGCTTCACGAAGAAGCCATCGTCGTCGATGGTCATGTCCACATCATCACGCCGGTCTTCCACCAAGGCATCGATCCCTGGGAAGTGCAGGAGACAGGTCTGTGGGACTATGCCCGAGCCAAGCAAGGCGGACTCGACGTGGTCATCCACACGGTCTACATCGAAGACCCCTACAACCACTACAACTACGCCGTCAAACAAGCAGTGAGGCTCATCGAGACGTTCTATCAGGTTCTCGACGCGAACTCCGACAAGATGGAGCTTGCCCTGACGTCAGCCGATGTGCGCCGCATTGTCTCCCAAGGAAAGATGGCCGCTATCCTCGCCCTGGAGGGCGGCTTTGACACCGAAGGAGACCTCCAAGTGCTGCGGCTCTTCCATCGGCTCGGTGTCCGGATGATTCAACCGATCAGCCACAACACGACGAACGCTTTCCTCGACGCCGGACTCGGCGAGAAGAAATGGGGTGGTCTCACCGAGCACGGCCGCAAGGTCATCGCAGAGATGAACCGTCTCGGCATCATGATCGATATCTCGCATGCCACCGACGAGGGCAAGCTCCAGATCATCGAGACGAGCAAAGCACCGGTCGTCGGGAGTCACCATGGCCTGAGGCATTTCGTCGACTACCCACGCAACCTTTCTGACGAAGTTCTGCGCGCCATGGCCGCCAGAGGGGGATTGATGGGCATGCATTCGAGTTCGACCTTCCTCAGCCAAGCCGTCGTTGACTGGCGGCAGCGGAGGCAGCCGGCCACAGTCAGGGCCGCTCGACACGAAATCCCAGGGTACGAGTTCTCCCGGCCTTCCCATGGGGATTTCGGCAAGTATATCCGGTCACTCGACGCCGAAATGCACGACCGTTGGGTGCGTGAGCGGACGAACCGCGGCGGGACCGGATACGGCACTCCTTGGCGCGTGCGGCACAAACGCGCCGTCGATGCCGGCGCGCCGCTTCCCACCGTCAGTGACTGGGCGGACCAGCTTGACTATGCTGTCGAGATGGTCGGCGACGATCACGTCGGCCTCGGCCTAGATCTGATGAGCGGACCCAATCTGCTCAACTTCGACGCCAGCGGCTATCCCCGTCTCACCGAAGCCCTCGTCAAGAAGGGCTACAGCGAGCAGCGAATCAAGAGAATCCTCGGCGAAAACTGGCTGCGGCTCCTCGATGCCGCCAAGGCCCCCTGAGGAATGCGGCCGCTCCGCGGCCCTGCTCTTCTGCGCCGTGCTCGGATCGGCGGCGCCGTGACACGAAGACTTAGCCTGCATTTCTCACCACATGACGGCCGAAGCACACGATACGACCGCCATGACTTCGTTGCGCTTGCTTGCCGTGCTCAACGTACTGTCAAGTACGCCTGCGCGCGCCAAGCGGCTCGCGCCTCGTCCTGACGACCCTCTCACGCACTTCGCCTCGCCACGTGGAGAGAAATGCAGGCTAGTCCTGACGGGCCTCTCACGCACTTCGCCTCGCCACGTGGAGAGAAATGCAGGCTAGCAGTTTTCTCAGAGCCGTCACAGTGCTATCCTTCGCTTCCGTACAAAAAAGCGTCCAGGGAGATCCATCATGAAAAAGATTCTGGCTGTGCTGCTCTTCATCTCGGCCGCCGCTTCCGCCGCCGACAAGAAAATCCTCCTTCGGGGCAGCGAGACCTCGTTCACGGCCAATGATCATGCCGTCGCCCGCTACCAGAAAGCCGCCGGCGACCGCGCCGACATCATCGTCGCCCGCACGCAGGAAGAGTTCGAGCGGCACGTCGTCGATGCCCACGGAGTGCTGGGCGGCATCAACAAGGAGCAGTTCGCCAAGGCGAAGAATCTCGAATGGGTACAAAGTTCAAGCGCCGGAGTCGAGGCCTACACTTTCTGGCCGGAGTTCGTAGAAAGCGATGTCAAGTTGACGAACTGCAAAGTCGTGCAGGGACCGTCCGTCGCCGATCATGCACTGGCGCTCTTCCTGGCGCTGGCCCGCGGACTGCAAACCTACATCCCCGACATGGAGACCCCGACCTGGAAGTCCCGCGCCGAGGCGCCTGAGACCATCCGTGAGCTACAGGGCATGACGGCTGTGGTGGTGGGCGTCGGAGGCATCGGCACCCAGATCGCCCAGCGCCTGCACGGTTTCGGAATCTCAGTCATCGGCGTTGACCCGCGAGACATCCCGGTATCGAACTACGTGCCGATCGTCGTCAAGCCTGACGCCGTCGATCGCGTGCTCCCGAAAGCCGACGCCGTTTTTATCGCAGCTCCGTTGACACCCGAAAGCGAGAACATGATCGGCGCGCGGCAGTTCGATCTCATGAAAGACGATGCTTATTTCATCGTGATATCGCGCGGAGGCCTCTATGACCGCGAGGCGCTCGTGAAGAGCCTTGACAGCGGCAAGCTCCGCGGCGTCGGCCTCGACGTAACCCGGCCCGAGCCGCTGCCCGAAGACCACGCACTTTGGCGATTCAAGAACGTTATCATCACCCCCCACATGGCGTCGCTGTCGGAGGCCGCGAACGGACGCCGCCTCGATGTGATGGTCGATAACGTCGGGCGCTTCGCCCACGGCCGCCCGCTCGTGAACCTGGTCGATAAAGACGCCGGCTATTGAGGCTAGCCTGCATGTCTCACCACCCGACGGTCGAAGCACGCGATACGACCGCCAGGA
>JAPPLB010000045.1 GCA_028819575.1 Bryobacterales bacterium
TCGTGGAAGTGGTCCACCATGATCTCGGCCTTGAGCCGGATGGCATGGTCGTGGCTTTCCACGTAGCGGCGCAGCTTCTTCCGGGCGCGCTTGCTGTCGTACTCGGGATCGTCCTCGATCTTCTTGATGAGCTTGTAGTAGCTCTTGACCGGCGTGTAGCGCCGCAGCACGTCCAGGATGAAGCCCTCCTGGATCGCCTGCTTCATGGTGTAGCTGTGGAACGGGCGGCGCCTGGCCTGCCCGTCCGCGCCGTGCGCCTCGCCGAAGATCTCCAGCGTCTTGTTCTTGGGCGTGGCGGTGAAGGCGAAGTAGCTCGCGTTCGAGAGGAGCTTCCGCGACTCCATGATGCGGTTGATCTTGTCCTCGGTGGTCTCGTCCTCCTTCTCGGCGCCCTCCTCGGAGAGCGCCCCGCTGACGGCTGCCGAAGTCTTGCCTCCCTGGCTCGAATGCGCCTCGTCGATGATTATGGCGAAGCGCCGGCCGCGCTGCTCGTCCCCGATCTCGTCGAGGATGAACGGGAACTTCTGCACCGTCGAGATGATGATCTTCTTGCCGCTCTCGATGAACTTGCGAAGGTCTCCCGAGTGCTCGGCATGGCCGACGGTGGCCCCGACCTGGGCGAACTGCCTGATCGTGTCGCGAATCTGCTTGTCGAGGATGCGCCGGTCGGTGACCACGATGATGGAGTCGAACACCCCCGCGCCGTCTTTCCTGAGCCCGATCAACTGATGGGCGAGCCAGGCGATGGAGTTCGACTTCCCGCTGCCGGCGGAATGCTGGATGAGATACCGCTTCCCCGCGCCACGCCGACGCGCATCGGACAGTAGCCGCCGCACTACGTCGAGCTGGTGGTAGCGCGGCCAGATCTGCACCTTCTTCTTTCTGTTCGTCTTCTCGTCCCTGGTCTCGACGACCTGCGCGTAGTTCTCCAGGATGTTGGTCAGACCGTCGCGGGTGAGAATCCGCTTCCAGAGGTAGCCGGTCTTGAGGCCGTCCGGGTTGGGCGGGTTGCCGGCGCCGTCGTCCCAGCCCTGGTTGAAAGGAAGGAACCACGAACCCTTGCCCTTGAGGTGCGTGCAGAACCGCACCTCGTGGTCGTCCACCGCGAAGTGCGCCACACAACGGCCAAACTCGAAGAGCTTCTCGCGGGGGTCGCGGTCGCGCTTGTACTGCTCGACGGCGTCCTCGACCGTCTGCTTGGTGAGGCTGTTCTTCAGCTCGAACGTGGCGACCGGCAGGCCGTTGATGAACAGGCCGAGGTCGAGCGCCCGCAGGGTCTCGTCGAGGCTGTAGCGAAGCTGGCGCGTGACGGAGAAGCGGTTCCGGGCATAGCGTTCAGCTGCGGCGGGGTTGCCGGGCGACGGCGCGCCGTAGAAAAGCTCGACGTGATGCGGCCCGTGCTTGACCCCCTTGCGCAGCACGTCGATGACACCGCGCCTGGTGACCTCGCCCTGGAGGCGCGCCAGGAACTTCCGGCGCGCCGGGCCGGCGTCTTCGAGGCGCAGGCCCTCGAACACATCCGGTTGCGTCGCCGACAGAAAGGCCACGAGTTGCGCCCAGTCCACGCAGTATTCGCGGTCGTAGTCCTCGGGCTCGCCATGCACATAACCGTTTCGATCGACCAGGGCTCCGACGATCTGCTCTTCCAGGCCGCGTTCGGTGGTGTCGGAAACCATGGGGAGCTACCTTCGATTTCTCATCGAAGCACACAACATGCGTGAAATCAACAGCTTGTGACGCGCCCAAGACCCGGCGCCCGTCTTGCCGTCAATGAGCGGATGACAAGGCGGGGTGGGCGTCGTCCGTTATGCCGGCGTCATCAATCCAGCCCTTTTGCGACAGCACTTCAACCGCAATCCTGAGTTGTCGAAGGGAAAAGCGCTTCTTCCTGTTATCCCAAGCGTAGACGCGTGTCGCCACTTCATCAAAGGTTCGTGGTTGCTCCTTATCAACAACCCAGTGAACCGTGGAGAGCAATTCCAGACCGAAGTCCGATTCGAAACCCTCGATGAGATCGGCCACTCTGTCGAAACGCTCGCGGGTATCGGCGGATCGCTTGAGAAACGCGTCCGCATCCTCGATGGCACTCGGGGCAAGTTCCAGCGGTTTGTCCGGCTCGTCGCCGCCGTCGGCGTAACCCGATGTGAAATATCCCTCGACCTCGTTCAGGAGATGCCGCAGGTTCTCCGCATAGGGACCATAAAGCCCCTTCTTGTATCTCAGATCCAAGGGCTCGCCCGCGACCTGCATGAAGTACATCAGCTTGTGCGCCTCCAGCAGGGTGACGAACGGATCGAGCAAGCCTTTCAGATAGCGCCGCATCAGCCCGATCAGCACCGCCCGGGCGGTCGTCATTTCCGGGATAACGCCCGAAGTGTTAATTTGTCTCTCTCCCGGTCTGACGCCCAACTCGAACATGACTGCCTTAGCCTTGCGCTTCTGACCTTGTCCTTTCGCTGTCATGGTTCTACAAACGCTATTGACCCGGCAATTCGTTTGCCACGGCCGCGGTCCACTCCTTCACCTTCGCCAATACGTCTTTACTGATGCAATCACAGAAATCGACGATCCGGCAACGGTCGAAGAGCAAGCCAGCGTCGATTGAGGTATCGCGCCAACGTTGCTGCGACACAGCCTCCGCGACGAAGAACATACGCACAGGGGTTAGAACGAGGGGTGATTGCAACCACTTTTTGCAAAATGAATCGGGCTGCAGCTGGGCCAGAGTGTCCTTGTAGCCGGTTCCCGTCTTGCATTGGCCGAAAGCAATGAGTTTCCCCGGCAGACCGTCGGTGAAGTGTTTCCACGCGACAACATCAAGTTTGCCATCCTTCTCGGTCGGCGGAGCTTCATCGCGATTCATGAAGCCGTCCCCCTCTTTAATGTGCTGACAGAGGTTGTTAATCTTTCCTCGAAAATCAGTCAGCACTCCGGCTGTACCAAAGACCAGACTTTCTGCACGCGCACCAAGGTACTCCCGGGCCACATCCGCCGCGAGTTCCTCCAATAGCAGTGAGCCGTCAATACCCGCGTGCACACGGTTATTCTTCATATTCAGCCGGGTGGCCAACAGTAGGTACCTGTAAACGACGTGCCTATGATTATCGACACTACGGTGCACGCTCAGGGTGTGTCCTTGTTCGTCAATCACATAGGGGTAACCATCTCTACATGCTTGCAGACGTCGCTCCATTTCCACGTAAGCTGCTGTGACGATCTCAACTGTTTCTTCCTCTTCTGGCACACCGTCAGAGTAGTCGTTTTCATCAAGCCTGCCGAGGTCCGCCGATAGGGCAGTCGACGACGTGCTTTTGCACTTCCAACAATCCAACTCGGCGTAGTCGGCAAGCTCGTGTTCGGATGCACGAGGGGACGGCGTCCCAGGCCACTTGAACATCAACCATCCTCCGTGAGGCGCTTCCTCTCGGAAGGATTACGCTTTCGATCCATCTCTCGATAAAGGTCTTCTGCAAGAGTAGCCACGGTTCCGGCAATTCTAAGCAGTTCCTCGGATCCATCGTAGCCGGTGGAAAGCATTCCGCGCGCCTTCTGAAGCTCCCGTTTTGAGGCAAGAAGGGACTCCTCGAAAACAGTCCCAGAAGGACGGCTCGTCTCAAAGGCATAGGCCAAGTCGCGGCCACTACGCAGGGCGGCGACAGCCTCCTTATTACTTACGACTGCATCCAATTGACGGAGATGCGGATTCTGTGTTTCGATGACTGGTGGAGTCTTCTCTCTTTTGCTGCCATACATCCAGAGGCAAAGCTCACGAAGTTCTCCCTTCTTCTCCAGAGGTACAGGTTCTTCCCCTTCTATATACTCAGGTCGCAATCCGATAAAGGAACTGATGCCAGGGTAATCTAGGCCGGTGTAGAGATGCGAGAACGCGAAATGCCTTCGCCAGCGATCTTCGCGACGAAATACCCCTAACCGCTCGGCTTCCTCAATTACCATAAGGCCACGGAACAGCCTCTGGACAGTCTTGTGGGTGTCGCCAATCTGCTTCGCGATGTCCTCAAGTTTGATGCCAAAGTTCCTATGCACATCCGCTATGTATCGAGACTTGGCATAGCTACTCCATTTAGCTGGGCCGTTCACATGCTTGAAGCCGAGATAGCGCCAAGCGTCTTTGCGTGTACCACGAACCGTGGGAACTTCTTCAAGTGCCTGTCTGGCTTCTTGATTGATAGCAGGTACATCCGCCTTCTGATTTTTAGCAAGCGTCGGTTCTAGCAGGACTTTAACCGCTGCGAGACGACGATTCCCCTCTATGACAACGTTCTTCCCACTTTCCTGTGCGACGATCAAGGGTTCGTGGCGAAAGAATCCACTGGCCGCGATAGACAGTACCAGTTCCCGTACATCCATCGCCTCCCAAAGAACCCATATCACTTCGGCTTCTGTTGAGTTAACAGATAGGTCAAACTCAGCAAGCCTAGGGTTCTTGATATCGAATGCCAGATCAGAGACTCTCATCGGCATAATCTCTTTGGTATTCATTGAAGTCCTCCTGCTTAAGCCGTCGCCGCTTTGCACTCGGTCTTGTCAATTGAAGCAACGGAGGCAGGAAGCCGCAGCGGGAACGGCGTTATCAGGAGCTCCCGCGCCTGTCGCTTTCGTTGGAGACTGTACTGGAGCAAGAAATGGGAGATAGCGCAGTTTGCGTACAAATCCCTAATGAAACTTGCGTCATCGTAGGACATGACCCATCTGAGCGGGCCTTGACGCTGTATATAACGAGACAGGCTTCGGTGGTCCCGATCTCTATAGAAATTCAGATATAGGCGCCGGCCGTTTGAGTAGTAAGGGGGGTCCAGATATGCGAAGACGCGCTTCCGTTCTCGCCCATGTGGAAGATGCTTGGCAAGGAAAGCGAGGGCATCCATGTTGGTGATGTGAATTTGCTCACGTTTCCGAGCGATTGCGAGAATGCGCTTCGCGAGATCCTCCCTATTGAAACGGGCATCAATCCTCCACTTCCCTGTTTGGGCGTAGCCTCCGATAGGAGCGCCTCCGAGGAGGACTCCAGAGCGGTTACAACGATTCAGGTAAAAGGCAGAGAAGCCAAGGTCAAAGGGCTTACTGGCGTCAGCACGCAGATAGACACGCTGCTGTCTCTTCCACTCTGCAATACCCACCGGAACTGACAGGATGGCATCGACGAACCGCTCTGGCTCATCAAGGGCAACGTTCCAGAAGGCGGTGATGCGATGGTCTACATCGTTTAGGTGTATCTCCGAGACGACATCTTCCCGAAGAAGGCGTAGAGCGGCACCCGCACCACCGGCATAGGGTTCAAAATACGAGCACCCAGAGAGGTTGTTCAACTCGATGATCTGGGTGAGGAGGGCTGCAAACCGCGCCTTTCCGCCAGGATATCTAAGTGGACTGTCGTATCTCATTTCCGAATGGTCTTTCTGTTTTCGTCTCCTGCTGTACAGACCTGTCGAGTAGAACCACGCAGGAAGGACCAGTCCAGAACTTCTGTCTTGTTCGTTAAACCTTCAACGTCAACAAGTTGCTCAGCCTCGTTGATCTTGTGAGGCAAGTTGGCTGCCGCTCTGCGCACGTCGAGCTTGCCGGTGACCACGTCGGCGATCAGGCGGGTACGGTATTCGCGGAGGAGGGTGATCTCGCGATTGGCACTGTCTTCTATCTTCACAAGTGACGACAACTCGCGTTCGATCCATAGTACTAGCTGATTTTGCTCGCAGCGCGATGGTAGGAGAATTGGGTAGTTCTTCACATCGTCAAGCGAGAGACCGTCCTTTGTTCCGCCATAAAGACTCATCTGGCCATGAGTCTGCCCCACCGTGGAGAGTAGTACGTAGCCAAGCCATTGAGAAGACAGCCCTGGGCGTGGTTGGCAGCGGGCTACGTGTTGACTTACGTAGGCTTCCTCAAATTCTTCAGGAGCAACTCCCACTGACCCGATGTAGGCAGTGACCGAAACCAATATGTCACCTGCCTCGACACGGGATCGAATAACTTCCGATGTGCTAGGCAGATTCAGTCGTACTACGTCGTCGAACCGTAGTTGCAGTGACCCACGATTGAGATTCGCGACACGGATGAACAGAGGCCCGGTGTCAGAGGCGTAAGACGACCAGCCCCTGGAACCTGTGGTGACTATTGACACAACGTTTCTGAGACGACACTGTTCCCAGTGCCCCGGAACTGCCCCCAGCCACTCCACACCGGAGTCCTTGTAGGCCGTGTAGGGCCGGCCGGTTCGGACGTCGAACTGGCCGGTGACGGCTTGGTGGATGACGGCCTGCTTCTGCTCATCCAGCAGCGCAATCAGCTTCTGCTTGGCGCGGATGTAGCGCTGAATCCGCCGGTCCACATGGTCGAGATAGCGGACGATGGCGGCTTGTTCAGGTAGGGGCGGGAGTGGGATCTGCTGTGAACCGAAGCTCTCGAATCGAAAGTCGGTTGACCTCTCGCGAATCCCCTTTGCAAGCGCCTGAATCCACCGGCTCCGTGCCATTTCGCGCAAAGTATAGGCGTAGTACTGAGCATTCGCTGTTGGCCCAGGTTTGCACACAGAGTAGACCGGTGTGCCCTTGCCGTCAGAATCGGCCACACCAATCGCACCAGCGAACGCATCCATCCCGTGGATCACAAGGTCCCCTCGACGAATTCCTTGGTAGCCGATCTCCTTCAACGATTCAGTAAAGCCGCAAACGCGCCGGTTCCTTCGGAGGGTGACAATACCGTCTCGAAAACAGGTTACTACCTCGTCGCTTTCTGTCACAGGCCGTTCCATTTTCTGGAACAACCTCTTCGACCGCTTTGTTTCCCAATGCTCTGGTATCAAGCCCAGCCACTCCACGCCGGAGTCCTTCATCTGCGGATAGGGCTTGAGGGCGGCGATCATTGTGCGGCTTCCGGCGCGGGGTCGTCGAACAGGTCGATGTAGCTGTTGTATCCGAACCGCCGGTTGCGGGCGTGTCCGGTCACTTCGTGCAGGATGCCGGCTTTCACCATTCTCGCGACCAGGTTGTTGGCCGCCGGGTAGGTCGTTCCGTTCAGAGTCTGCACATCGCCCACCGAAATGAACGGGTGTTCATAGAGATGCTCCAGGACGCGGTGGCCGTTGCCGGCGGCGTGGCCGAAGCGTTCGGTAATGATGCGGCGGTGATCCTCTCGCAGAGTGAGTATCCGCCGCGCCGTGTCCGCCGCCTGCCCACTGACTTCCACGACGCCTTGCAGGAAGAATGTCAGCCATTGCTCCCATGCGCCGTCGTCCCGCACCGATTGCAGCCTGTCGTAGTATTCCTGCCGGCGCCGCTTGAAGAAGTAGGAGAGGTAGAGGACCGGCTTCCGCAACACCTCCCGTTCACAGAGCAGGAACGTGATGAGCAGCCGTCCGACACGGCCGTTGCCGTCGAGAAACGGGTGTATCGTCTCGAACTGGGCGTGGATCAGACCGATCTTCACCAGCAGAGGCAATTGCGTATCGGCGTGCATGAACCGTTCCAGCTCCGAAAGGCGCTGGGAAACCTCGGCGGGAGGAGGCGGAACGAAGACGGCCTCGTTCAGCGCGCAACCGGCCGGGCCGATCCAGTTCTGGCTGGTGCGCAGTTCCCCTGGGTTCAGACGAAACCCCCTGACGCCCCGGAGAAGCTCGGCGTGGATTTCGCGAATCAGGCGGATCGAAACCGGGAGTTCCGACAACCGGTAGAGGCCGCGGCGCATGGCGCGGACATAGTTCACCACTTCGTCCACGTCGCGGGGCCGATTCGGCGCGAAGATATTCGCTTCGGCCGCCAACAGATCCTGCAGCGAGCTCTGCGTGCCCTCGATCTGGCTCGACAACACCGCTTCCTTGCGGACGTACATATATATGAACAGGTCCGGATGGGGAAGCGTCTGAATGGACCCGTCCAGCCGCCCCAGGGCAAGGTCGGCTTGCGAGAGCAAAGTCTGCAACGCACCGGAGAGCGCGACCGGGGGGGCGGGCGGGAGCGGCGACGGAATAAAGGCCCTGTAGCCAGTCGGCTGAAGGACGTATCGGCCTGCCCGCGTCGCCGATGGGGGGCTAGCCTGCATTTCTCACCACCCGACGGTCGGAGCACGCGATACGACCGCCACGACTTCGTTGCGCTTGCTTGCCGTGCTCGATGTACGCTTCAAGTACACCTGCGCGCGCCAAGCGGCTCGCGCCTCGTCCTGACGGCCCTCTCACGCACTTCGCCTCGCCACGTGGTGAGAAATGCAGGCTATCCGCCGCCATGATAAAGGCTCGCTTCTCTACGACCCTCCTCCTGAGGCCATAGTAAAGGCTGTGTTTATTATGAGCCGAGTTCGTGGCTGTGTCAAAGGCAGCCTTTATCAACGGCCCCCTCGCGTTTCTCGCACGTAGTTAAGCGGGTTAAGCAGAATGCCGAAAACATACAGCCGTTCCCAACGGTGCCCTCACGCGTCTCGCACAGGATCTCGCCGTCTTGCAGCTAGGAATGATCGCCGTCAGCCTGCGTCACAAAAGGCGCGAGGCGAAGGTACCGGTCGGTTTCCACGACGTAGATCATCTGTCCCGGGTAGCGATCCTGGGGCGGGCGGGAGCGGCAACGGAATAAAGGCCCTGTAACCGGCCGGCTGAAGGACGTATCGGCCTGCCCACGACGGCGGCGTGGGATGATCCGCCGCCATGATAAAGGCCCGCTTCTCTACGACTCTCCGCATGAGGCCATAGTAAAGGCTGTGTTTATCATGAGGCGGCTTCGTGGCTGTGTTAAAGGCAGCCTTTACCAACGGCCCCCTCGCGTTTCTCGCTCGTAGTTAACCTGCATTTCTCACCACCCGACGGCCGAAGCACACGATACGACCGCCAGGACTTC
>JAPPLB010000105.1 GCA_028819575.1 Bryobacterales bacterium
GGCGTACTTGAACAGTACGTTGAGCACGGCAAGCAAGCGCAACGAAGTCCTGGCCGTCGTATCATGTGCTTCGACCGTCGGGTGATGAGAAATGCGGGCTAGCACCGGCCGGAGCAGATCCCGACTCAAGCGCGCCGCGCTTTCCAGGTGGCGTTACCGTATTCTCCGAGGCCCACGTCGCCGCTCATCTCGTCGCCTCGCAAAGTTCCCTTGAAGAAGTATCGCATGGCGGCCGCTTCATACCTGCCGCGGCTATCGAACTCGACTTTGTCTCCGTCGATCTCGCCCTTCACCTTACCCTGCGCGATGCGGCCGCGGTGGAGGCCGGTGATTTCATTGCCCTTGTTCTGTAAATACATCGTGTGGCGCACCGTCGTTCCGATGTAGGAGACATCGACCTCCCAATGGCCGTCGAGACTTCCGAACGGTGCGGCGAGCCTGCTCGGCTGTTTCTTGCCGGGCGCGTTCTTGAAGACTTCATAGAGGCGTTCGGCGACTACTTTATAGTCCTCAGGCCACATCGCCATCGGCCGGATCAGAAAGTGATTCGTCTCGGTCATTTTCGGGTCCAGTTCCTTTGGATACGCTGTGCTCATGATCCGCGGCTCGCCGTGCAGCAGTTCTTCGCCGATCTCCCGTGCGACGTAGCCGATTTTGTCCTGATCCCACTCGACACGCATCTCGGGGTAGTAGCCGGGACGCGGCGCTTCCATGATCTCGGTCCGCACTCCGGGCACCTGCGTTATGCGGTCGCTGATATGGCGATACCAGAACTTGAACTGGTTGTATTCCTCCTCCATATTGCGTTTCGTGACCAGATATTCGACCGCCGCGAGAATGCCCATGACCTCCTCTTTGCTGACTTTCATCGGGCGTGCGAACGTGTGATGCGGCGCGCTCGACCAGAAGGCGATCTCGGTCAAGTCCTTACGTCCCAGCAACAACCCGGCGCTTTGCGGACCTTTCAGGCTCTTGCCGCCGCTGTAAACGGTGAGGTCCGCGCCGCGTGACAGGAACGGGTCGGGCTTCAGCGGAAGTTCGTTGGCGGCGTCGATCAGCAACGGAACACCATGATCGTGAGCCGCCTTCGCGAGAGCTTCGAGCGTGATGCGGCTCGCGGCATCTTGGATGCGCGCCCCCGCGAAGGCCATGCACGTCCTTGGTCCGAAGGCTTTCCGGAGGTCGGCGACGGTCGCGACATTGATCATTTTCGCGCCGGTCATCCGAATCGCGTGATCGTAGATCGAGCTGGTTTCGCGAAAAGCGACAACTTCATCGTTGAGACCGTCGGTGTTGGGAACTTGTTGCAACGCCTCGATGTCGCCGCCGCACATGCAGGCCAGCGTCGCGCTAGTCAGGCATCCTGCCGCTCCCGATCCGATGAAAGCGCCTGGCACGTCGAGAAGTTCCGCGATACGGGGCGCCGCCTTCTGTAGTAACTCTTGCAAATTGACGTGGTAGAACGACGCTTCGTAGATGGCTTCGGAAACCTCAGGCAACAAAACAGCGCCGCCGTTCATCGTGCGCGTCGAAGTGAGGTTGATGAACGGCTCGATACCCACGCTCTGATAGATATTCGGCCCCTTGCCGCGCTGAGGCAGCCGTGCGGCGGCCGATGCGCCGGGGGCCAACAGTCCGGCTGCCGCCAAAAACGAACCGGCACGGAACACCTCGCGCCGGTTGACGGTTCTCGAAGAATGTTTTGTCGATTTCATGTGTGTTCCCTCCCGCTGAGGAGATTGTACACGCTGCTGGGCGCAGCAGCCTGTTGGCAACGTTGGATATCGAGGGAAAAACCGAGACTACGCATGTCGTATTCCGTCACGATTCAGGCCGGAAGGTCATTCGGTGAAACATCCAGCTCCTTTCCGCATCCAAAAGAATAGAGGCACGATGCGACTAGGAGGGCGTATGCCCGTTGATCTGGACTCCCGTATCGTCGAACGGGGCCGACAGCTCTACGAACGAATCGAAGAGGGCGCACCATCGTTCTTCGCAAAAGACTGGACGTCGAAGATTCTCGACCGGAGTATGAACGACGACGCATTCAAGGTCGAGATGTTTCGTTTCGTCGATGTTTTCCCGGCACTGAACGAATCGAAGTCGGTGGCGCAGCATCTTCGCGAGTATTTCGCACGCCCCGACCAGGACTTCTCCAAGATTCTTCAGTGGGCGATCAAGTCGATTGACCCCGATTCGTTGGCGGCGCGCATTGTAGCCCGGGGCATCGGAGCCAACATCCGGAGCATGGGGCGGCAGTTCATCGCAGGCGAGTCCGCCGAAGGTGCACTATCGGTCCTGCGCAAACTCCGCAAAAAAGGCCTCGCCTTCACGATGGACATTCTCGGCGAAGCAATAGTGTCGGAAACGGAGGCAGACGCATACGCGCGGCAGTACATCGACTTGCTCGAGGTGATGGGTCGAGAGACCGCATCGTGGGAGGGGCTTGCGCCGGGAACGGATGGTCTTGACTGGGGTTCCTCGCCGAAGATCAATGTGTCCGTCAAGGCATCAGCGATGTATTCGCAAATGAACGCGCGGGCCTTTGACCATTCGATTGGAAAAGCAAAGGAGCGTCTCCGGCCGATTCTGCGTCGGGCCATGGAGGTCGGCGCATTCGTGAACGTCGACATGGAGCATCATTCACTCAAGAGCCTGACGCTGGCCCTGTATCGGAGTCTGATGGAGGAGCCTGAGTTCAAAGGCTATCCGCACACGGGTATTGCGATTCAGGCATACTTGCGCGAATCCGAGCAGGACGTGTCGAACTTGATCGACTGGTGCCGCGCCCACAATCAGCGCATTACGATTCGGCTGGTGAAGGGCGCATACTGGGACACGGAAGTGATGACGGCACGGCAGAACAACTGGCCGGTGCCTGTGTTCACCAACAAGCATGACAGCGACGCGAACTTCGAGCGCGTGGCCCGGTTGGTGTTGGGGAATCATCAGCACCTGAGCCTGGCCTGTGGGTCGCACAACATCCGCTCGATTGCAGCGGTAATCGAGACGGCTCATGAGATGCGGGTGCCGGAGGATCGGCTGGAGTTCCAGATTCTGTACGGCATGGCGGAGCCCATTCGCAATGCTTTGCTCAAGGATGGTCTGCGGCTGCGCCTTTATGCGCCGATAGGAGACCTGGTGCCGGGCATGGCTTACCTCGTGAGGCGTTTGCTGGAGAACACGTCGAACGAATCGTTCCTGCGCAAGAGTTTCTTGGAGTCCGTCTCACACGACGAGCTACTTCGGGACCCGGCGAGTGTTGCGACGAGCAACAGGACCTTGCCCGGAGTTTCGGAGACGGGTGATGGGGATGAAGAGAGCGCGGTAAAGCACAAGGATGAGATGGGACCGTTTCAAAACATCCCGCCTTTTGATTGGACGCTCGCCGAGCATCGGTATGCCATGTCGAGGGCGATCGAGAATGCTCGCGCAGACTTGCCCCTGCAGATCCCTCTTCAGATCGGAGGGGAAGCAGTCGAAACGGAGGACACGATCCGGTCGATCAACCCGAATCGGCCTGAGGAGGTCGTTGGATTTGTTGCGTCGGCTTCCGCCGAGCATGCCGAGCAGGCCATCGGCGCCGCGAAGGCTGCTTTTACCGATTGGCGCGACACGCCGGCGGCGGAACGGGCCGGGTATCTGTTCAAGGCGGCGGAGATCGCACGGAAGCGGCGGTACGAACTGTGTGCGCTGCAAATCCTGGAAGCCGGCAAGACTTGGAGCGAAGCGGACGGCGACGTCGGCGAGGCGATCGACTTCCTCGAGTACTACGGACGCGAGATGCTGCGCCTGGGGACGCCTCGCGAGATAGGCGATGCACCGGGTGAAGACAGCCTGTTGTTCTATGAGCCGCGAGGCGTCGTCAGCGTCATTGCGCCTTGGAACTTCCCTTTAGCGATCTCGATGGGAATGGTCTCGGCGGCGCTGGTCACGGGCAACACGGTCGTTTACAAACCGGCCTCGGATACGCCCGTGACGGGGTGGATGATCTATCAAGTGTTCCATCAAGCCGGTCTGAAGCCGGGAGTGCTGAATTATCTTCCGGGTCCCGGCGGCGAGATCGGTGATTTGCTCGTGACGCACCAGGATGTATCGATGATTGCGTTCACCGGCAGCAAGGAAGTGGGGCTTCGGATCATTCGGCTTTCGAGCGAAGTCCCTCAAGGCTCCCAGGGAATGAAGCGCGTCGTTGCTGAGATGGGCGGCAAGAACGCGATCATTCTCGACAGTGACGCCGATCTTGACGAAGCCATCCCGCACGTGCTGCATTCGGCGTTCGGCTACCAGGGGCAGAAGTGCTCGGCCTGCTCACGGCTGGTCGTACTGGAGTCGGTGCATGACAAGCTGATAGAACGTTTGAGGGCGGCGGCAGAAAGCATCCACCTCGGGGCGAGCGAACAGCCCTGGACCTACATGGGCGCGGTTATCTCCGCATCCGCCAAAAAGAAGATCAAGAGCTACATCGAAGTGGGGAAGCAGGAAGGGACGCTGGTGCTGGAGCGGCAGCCCACCGACACCTCGGGCTTCTTCGTTCCGTTGACGATCTTCAAGGACATCCTTCCCGGACATCGCCTCGCGCAAGAAGAGATCTTCGGTCCCGTTTTGTCGATCATCAAAGCGAAGGACTTCGACGATGCGCTCCAGATCGCGAATGGAACGGAATACGCCCTTACGGGCGGAGTGTTCTCGCGGAGCCCCGAGAACATCGCAAAAGCGAGAAGACAGTTTCGTGTGGGTAATCTCTATATCAATCGAGGCTGCACAGGGGCGATCGTGAACCGGCACCCTTTCGGTGGTTTCAAAATGTCGGGCGTCGGCTCGAAGGCGGGCGGCCCGGACTACCTGATGCAGTTCACGCTCCCGCGCAACGTGGTGGAGAACACGATCCGCCGAGGCTTCGCGCCTGACGAAGGGTTCCAGACGGCCTGATTGCCGGTTCGACTCGACAGCGCAGCCGTATAGCAGTTTAGGGCGCCGTTCGTTGTCGAACGAGACAGTCGGGCAGAAGATTTTATGGCTTGATGGTGACTCTCCTCTTGTCCGTAGGGTCATCAAAGCAGTGATACAATTGCAGCCAGGATGCGTGCTCTTACTTTTGTGGCAGTTGCCTCGCTGGCCTTTGTAGGCACACTAGGCGCACAAGAATTGTCGCCGGAAGCGTCGCGGTTCTTCGAGGAAAACGTGCGGCCAGTGCTGCACGCGAAGTGCTTGCTCTGTCACAACGACACAGCGAAGATGAGCGGGCTTTCGCTCGGCAGACGGGAGAGCACGCTACAGGGCGGCATGCGTGGCCCCGCGGTAGCGCCGGGCGACCCGGAAAACAGCCTGCTGGTCCATGCGGTTCGGTACAGCGGCGATTTGAAGATGCCCCCGACGGGCAAGCTACCGCAAGCCGAGATCGACGCTTTGACCCGCTGGGTGGAAATGGGATTGCCGTGGCAGGAGGAAGACGTTGCGGACGCCCCCAAGGCGGGAGCTGGTCACTGGGCTTTCCAGGCTATCGAGAAACCCGAGCCGCCGCATGTCAACAACACAGGCCGGGTTCGCAATCCGATCGACAACTTCATCCTGGCGCGCCTGGAAAAGGAAGGCATCGAGCCGTCTCCGGAAGCTGATCGAGAGACGCTGATCCGCCGAGTCAGTCTCGACCTGACCGGACTTACTCCTTCACCCCAAGAGATCGACCATTTCGTCAACGATCCGAGTCCGGATGCCTATGAGAAACTCGTCGAGCGCTTGCTGTCATCCCCCCACTACGGTGAGCGTTGGGGACGTCACTGGCTTGATCTGGCGCGATATGCCGACACCAATGGCTACAACATCGACGGCCCCCGCGAGATCTGGATGTATCGCGATTGGGTGATCAACGCGGTGAACAACGACATGCCGTTCGATCAGTTCACGATCGAGCAAATCGCCGGCGATCTGTTGCCGAATCCGACCGAGCAGCAGATCGTGGCTACGGGGTTTCATCGCAATACACTGCTCAACCTGGAAGGAGGCATCGACTTCGAGCAATACCGCGTGGAGGCCGTTGTCGACCGAGTCTCCACGACCGGGGCCGGATTCCTGGGGTTGACGTTGGGCTGCGCCCGCTGCCATTCCCACAAGTACGACCCGATTTCGCAGAAAGAGTTCTACCAGATCTATGCCTTCTTCAACAACATCGATGAGCTGAGCGGCGAGTTTAAAGATGCCGCGGGCCGTGCGCGGGCTCATGAACCGATCCTCGAGTTCGGCCAGCCTGAGGAGTTCACCCGCCGCGACGCCGCGAGGCATCAGATCAAGCTGCTCGAGCAGGAACTGAAGGAATACGAGAAGTCGATCGAAGACGGGCAGACGGCTTGGGAAGCCTCACTCACAGAAGAACAGATCGAGGAGATGGGCCCACGTGTCAGGGAAGTGCTGGTTGTTCCTCCGAACGAGCGGAATGAACAACAGCAGCGCGCCGCCCTGAACGCATTCAAGCAGGCGGATCCGGGCTGGTCGGCTCGCAGCAAGGGAATCGACGCCTTGCGAAAGGCCGAGCCCAAACTCGAGAGCACACTCGTGATGCGCGAACTGGCAAAGCCTCGCGAAGCGTATATCCACCTTGGAGGAGATTTCCTCCGCAAGGGCGAAACGGTGGAACCGGGCACTCTCGCAGTGCTACCGCCCTTGAAGGCCGAGGGTCGGACGAACCGCCTTGACTTCGCCCGTTGGCTCGTCGACCCCGAGAACCCTCTGACGCCGCGCGTCACGGTAAACCGCATATGGCAACAGTATTTCGGACGCGGCATCGTCCGTACCGAAAACGATTTCGGTAGCCAGGGTTCCCCTCCATCTCATCCGGAGCTTCTCGATTGGCTGGCATCGGCATTCATCACGAGCGGCTGGAGCATGAAGGCGATACATCGGCTGATTGTGAATTCCGGCAGCTATCGGCAGTCGTCCGCGATGAGGCCGGAATTGCTGGAGTCAGACCCGGACAATCAACTCCTGGCAAGGCAATCCCGCTTGCGTCTCGAAGCTGAGATCATCCGCGACGCAGCCCTTTCGGCGAGCGGTTTGCTGACGCCCGCCATCGGAGGACCCAGCGTATTTCCGCCGCAACCGGCCGGTGCGGGACGAGTGACCCAAGTCAATCGCAAATGGGAAGCGGACATCGGCCCCAATCGCTTCCGACGAGGTCTCTACACGTACTTCCGGCGTTCCGCGCCGCATCCGGGGTTGATCGTTTTCGACGGGCCGGACTCAATGATGACCTGCACGCGCCGCAATCGTTCGAACACTCCCCTGCAGGCTCTCACGCTTCTGAACGACGAAGCTCATGTCGAATTCGCTCAGGCGCTGGCGCAGAGGGTTCTCAAAGAGGCGCCCAAGTCCCGTGACGAGCGGCTGAATCATGCTTTCCGGTTGTCACTGGGACGTACGCCGAAAGCGAGTGAGCGGGAGCAACTCTCCCTCTTTCTGGCCAATCAACTCGACGAATTCCGCACTCACCCCGACGAGGCCGCGTCCGTACTTCCGATGGAAGTGGACGGGGGCGCAGACGTGCCGCTGCTCGCCGCCTGGGCATCGACGTCCAGAGTCTTGCTCAACCTCGACGAATTCATCACGAGAGAATAGTCGTTCGCCTCAGGCGCCCAGGACAGCCGCGCAACGCCGCGGCATCGTTGCGCATCATGAAATCACCTGCTTCCGTCACACGCCGCTCTCTTCTTCAGGCAGCGGCCCTCGGTGCTGCACACGCGGGTTCGGCAGCCGCTGTCGAGGAGGAATGGGCCGTCAAACCGGACGGACCCGACTTCGGGGGTTTACGAATCGGCCTCACGACTTTCAGCACCAGGAAACTCACGCTCGATCAGACCATTGCTCTGCTCAAACAAACCGGCGTTCGAAATATCGCGCTGAAATATTTCCATCTGCCGATGGACAGCACGAAAGAGGAACGCCGGCTGGCCATCCGTAAGATCCACGACGCGGGTCTCACACTGGCGGGATGCGGTGTAATTGGCCTGAGCGGTGACGAGAAGTCCGTCCGAGATCGCCTGGATTATGTGCAAGACATCGGTTCGCCTTCTGTCACCGCCACAACGACTGCCGAGCGGCTCGAGCAGCTCGACAGCATCATCAAGGACTATGCGAATATCAAGATCGCCATCCACACTCACGGACCAGAAGACGACTTGAGTTATTGGCGCTGGTCGGCGGCCAAGATCATCGACAAGATTCGGCATCTCGATTCCCGCATCGGCGTCTGTGTTGACGTAGGACATACTTTCCGTGTGCCCATCGATCCTGTCGCAGCGATTCACACTTGCGGCGATCGGCTGTATGACGTGCACCTCAAGGATCTGAAGGAAGCCAACCGGCGCCGACTCGATGTCCCCGTCGGTCGCGGCGTTGTCGATATACCCGCCATCATGCGCGCCCTACACGATGTGAACTACCGTCATCACGTCGCGTTGGAGTACGAGGCGGAACCCGAAACTCCCGAGTTCGGCATTGCCGAGAGTTTCGGTTACTTGCGGGGACTTCTCTATCCGAGGGCCTGATCGTATACCCATCATGGGTAAACCCTCGAGACTGACTGAGACAGTACTCCGTAACAGTCCGGCGTCGCGGATCTAAGCCCGAACTCTTCCTGACATCCGCTCCATCCGACCCTGGACGACGGCGACCCTACCTCCTGGAAATCACGGAAATCAGCCGGCCCGATTCCTTACAGACGGGATGAGAAAACCCAGACCTGCCTGCTAGCCTGCATGTCTCACCACCTGACGGTCGAAGCACGCGATACGACCGCCATGACTTCGTTGCGCTTGCTTGCCGTG
>JAPPLB010000161.1 GCA_028819575.1 Bryobacterales bacterium
GCCAAGCGGCTCGCGCCTCGTCCTGACGGCCCTCTCACGCACTTCGCCTCGCCGCCTGGTGAGAAATGCAGGCTAGGCGCCAGGGGAGTAGACACCAGCCTGCTTCATAAGCGGAAGAGCTTTATGGCGTTTTCGGTGTAGATCTTTTGCTTGTGGTCGGCGGGGAGCTGCAGCTCCTCGATGTTGGAGACGATGAGGTTCGGGTCGACCCAGGGGTGGTCGCTGGCGTAGAGCAGGCGGTCCGGGCCGACGAAATCGTAGCCGTACTTGATTCCCAACGAAATGGGGGAGACGGCGTCGAGGTAGATTTGCCGCAAGTATTCGCTGGGCGGTTTGCTGATGTTCTCGGCGCCGCGCTTGAGAACCTGCGTCTGGTGGTCGATGCGTCCGATCAAGTACGGCAGCGTGCCTCCGACATGCGGACAGAGGAGCTTGAGCCGCGGGGTCTCGTCGAGAATACCGGCGAGGATGATCCGCGCCAGCGCGATGGTCGTGTCGAACATCAGTCCGAGACCCGCGATCATCGAGCGTCCCTTGACGGCTTCGTAGGTCGTGGGGTAGGCGGGATGCAGGAGAATCGGCACACCGATCTCTTCCGCCCTTCGGAACAAGGGCCGGAACTCGTCTTCGTCGGGAAACCGTCCTGCAAGGTTGGAGTAGAGCAGGATGCCTCGGAAACCGAGCTTGTCGACACAGCGGTCCAACTCCCGGAGCGACTCATCCATGTGATAGAGCGGCAGCGTCGCAAGGCCGAAGAAGCGGCTCGGGTGGGCCTTGATGACATCGCCGATAAAGTCGTGGGCCAGCCGGGCCACCTTGGGAGCGTCCGCTCCGAAGCGCTCCGGGCCGGGATCGTTGATGCTGAGAGCCGTCGTTTGGATGCCGGCCTTATCCATGTCGGCGAGCTTGGCGTCGACATCCATGTGCTGCGGGCGAACGCGGCGGTGCCACTCTCCGGTGATCGTGTAGTAGGTGTCGTCTTTCTTGTAGGCGCGCGGGACGTCGCCGCGCGTCATCATGAAGTCAAGGACCGGCGGCGGATACATGTGACTCTGCACGTCGATCCGAAACGGCTTCCCGTCGTGATGATCGGGCGCCGCCGTCGTCCCACAAGAGGCGGCGACCGCGCCGGCCGCCGCTAGGAATCGCCGCCGGCTCGATCCGTTGGATTTTTCGTTCATTGCAAACCTCCATGCTATGGCACATTCAGCCTTCAACAACGAGTGCTCGTGGGCTGTGAAACGACCCAGGGAGTACCCCTATGCGGTCAACGGCTGCAGGTATTCGTAACTTCGCCTGATCGCGTCTTCGACGGACATGACGCCTTCAAAGGCCTGATGCACGGTCACGTAGCCGCGGTAGTCGATGCCGTGGAGAGTTTCGAATACCTCTTCGAAATCGCAGCCGCCTTCATCCCACAAGCCGATGTGATCGACGCCCACCTTGCCTTTGCCCCAAGTGCCGATCGCCGACTCGGCTTCGGGGTTGAGCCGGTGGTTCTGGACGTAGACGTTGAAGATGTAGTCCTTCACGGCGAGGATGCCGTTCCTGCCGTACTCTTCACCGGCGACAAACCAGTTGGCCGGTTCATAGATGATTCCGAAGTTGTCACGGCCGACTTTCCGGAGCACGTCCACCGAGCCCCGGACCGTTTCGAACAGGCTCGAGTTGTGAGCCTGGTGGGCCAGGCGGATGTTGCGCTCGCGCGCTTCGTCCGAGGCCTTTTGCGCCCATGCGATGTCCTCTTCCTTCTTCATGCAGATGCGGATCAAGTCCGCGTCGAAGGCCTCGGCGAGATCGAGATAGGGTGTGATGTTGCGCAAGCCGTCGGGGCCGTTCTCATCGTTCTGGGGCACGAAGAAATCACCCGTCACCATCGACACGACCATGCCGGCGTCGTGGATGGCCTTGCCGATGCGCTCGATCTCCTCGGGCGCGGTATGCGTGCCGGCCTGCGAGGCTCGCATGCAAAGCGCCTGATAACCGTTCTCGCGCGCGAGCCGGATGAGCTGATCGATCGTCAACGAGGCTTCGCGCTTGTTGTCGAACTTCTCGGCGACACGGACGGACATCGAGAGTTTCATGCGGGGCTCCGCCGAGGCCGCGGCGTCGCCGGATGCCGTTCCGGAATCCTCAGTATGCGATGAGCAGGCAGCCAGCGCAGCCCATCCGAGAGTTGCGGCCATGAGCTCGCGTCGAGTCGACTTGCTGTTCATTCCTACCTCCCGAAGGCCGGGTCCGTCACGGAGGGAACTCAGGCCAACATCTTTCGAACGACGTTCCCACCGACGTCGGTCAAGCGGAAATCCCGACCGAGGTGACGGTACGTCAGCCGGGTATGATCGAACCCGAGACAGTGCAGGATCGTCGCTTGCAGGTCATGGATCCCGATCTTGTCTTCGACAATGCTCAGTCCCACTTCGTCCGTCTTGCCGATCACCTGCCCGCCCTTGATACCGCCGCCGGCCAGCCACATGCTGTAGCCCTTGGGGTGGTGGTCGCGGCCGGCCTTCTCGACTTCCTCGGGACGCCGTATCTCGGCCATCGGCGTTCGGCCGAACTCGCCTCCCCAAACGACGAGCGTGCTGTCAAGCAGTCCACGCTGCTTCAAGTCGCGGATGAGCGCGGCCGCCGGTTTGTCGGTGATGCCGCAGTTCTTCTCGAGTCTCTTGTTGAGGTTGCTATGGTCGTCCCAACTGGCGTGGGCGAGCATCACGAAACGCACGCCACGCTCGACCATGCGGCGGGCAAGCAGGCAATTCGTGCCGTAGGGCTTCGTGAGCTCCTCGTCGATGCCGTACATTTCCCGGATGTGCGCCGGCTCATCGCTGAAATCAAGCAGGCCGGGGGCCGCGGCCTGCATGCGGAACGCCAACTCGTACGACGCGATGCGGGAGGCGATTTCCCGGTCTCCCGTCGTCCGGTAGCGTTCTTCGTTGAGCGCCCGCAGGGCGTCGAGGTCGGCGCGCTGCATCTTGCGGTCGACACCCCCGGGATTCGACAGATAGAGAATGGGATCGCCGGAACCGCGAAAAACGACGCCCTGATAGGTCGAGGGCATGAAGCCGCTCGACCAGTTGCTGGCTCCGCCGCTTGTGCCGCGCCCCGAGCTGAGAACGACGAAACCGGGCAGGTCCCGCGATTCGCTTCCCAGCCCGTAGGTGACCCAGGCGCCCAGCGTCGGGCGGCCCATCAGCGTGTGTCCGCTCATCAGAAGCGACTGGCCGGGATGGTGGTTGAAGGCATCGCTGTACATCGAGCGAATCAGGCAAATGTCGTCGACCACCTCCGCCGTATGCGGCAACCAATCGCAGATTTCAATACCGCTTTCGCCATGCCGCTTGAACACGCGCGGGCTGGCCATGACCTTGGCGCTCGGTTTGACGAAAGCCAGCTCGAGGTCTCTGGTGAGCGATTCCGGAAGCGACTTGCCGTGCCACTTGCGCAGTCCGGGCTTGGGATCGAAGAGATCCATCTGGCTCGGGGCGCCCGCCTGGAACAGGAAAATGACGTTCTTCGCGGGGGCTTCAAAGTGAGGCTTTCGCGGCGCGAGAGAGTTCGAAGTCCCGGGATCGGTTGCCGCCGTGCGGCCTTCGATCGAAAGCAGATGGGCGAGACTCGCCACGCCCAGACCGCCCAAGCAGCGGTCCAGAAAATCGCGGCGCGTGCGGATGCGATGAAAGTCGGCAAGGGTCATGCGGATCATTCCCTGGTGATGAACTCGTCGGTATTGAGCAGAACGCGGCTGAGGCCCACCCAAGCAGCGGCTTCCCGTTTGTCCACCCCGTCGATGCCGGCCGGGAAGAGCGCGGCGAGCCTGTCTTGGTTGCCCGCCAGTTCGGCCTTGCGCTGATCATAATAGGCCCTCAGGCCCTGTCTCTCCGTAGAGGTAGGGAGACGCGCCAGGCAAAGCCGATAGGCGTATTCGAGCCGATCGTCGAAGGATGAACCGGAACTCTCGATCAGAATCCGGGCCGCCAACGCGCGCGCGGCCTCGAAGAACACGGGGTCGTTGAGCAGATTCAACGCCTGGAGAGGGGTATTAGAACGTTCGCGCCGGCACTGGGTGACCCGCGTCTCGGGAGCGTCGAAATTCATCAAGAAGGGATAGGGCACCGTCCTCTGGAAATGGACATAGAGACCGCGCCGGTACTTGCCGCGCCCCTCGCTCTCATTCCACTTGACACTGTTGGCGTACGAGAGATCAGCCACACCCTGCGGCATCGCCGGGCGCACGCTGCGCCCCCCGATTTTCGGATAGAGCAATCCGCTCACCGCGAGCGCGCTGTCTCGAATCAACTCCGCCGGAAGGCGGACGCGCGCCTGCCGGGCCAGCAACTCGTTGTCGGGGTCCCGCTGCTGAAGGTCGGGGCTGACATGCGATGACTGGCGGTAGGTCGAGGAAGTCACGATCCGCTTGTGGAGTTTCTTGAGGCTCCACCCTTGCTCCATGAACTCGACAGCGAGCCAGTCCAGCAGTTGGGGATGGGCCGGCCGCTCGCCCCGGGTGCCGAAATCCTCGGAGGTGAGCACCAAACCACGGCCGAAATACTCTTGCCAGATCCGATTGACGGTCACTCGGGCCGTGAGCGGGTTCCCGCGCGAGACCAGCCAGCGAGCCAGATCGACTCGCGTGGCTTGCGCCCCGGCCCGCAAGGGAGGAAGAAAGCCGGGCGTGTCCGGGGCAACCCGCGACCCGGCGCGGTCCCACTGTCCGCGCAGGTGAACGTGCGTCGGGCGGGGCTGTTCGCGCCGGCGCACCGTCATGGCCCGGCTTACGTCGGGAAACTCCTTGTCCAACTCGTCGAGCTTGCCGTCCAGCTCCTTGAACCGCAGTTCCTCGTAACGTTTCTCGGGGATGACTCGATGGTAGTTCCGGATGAAGAACCGGGTCAGCCCGTACTGCTCCCGCCCGGTGCGGTTCTCAGGGGGCTTGTGGAGAATCCGGTGGCCATGGTCCAGGACCAGAGGCAGGATGTCGTAGCTGAGATCCCAGTCGGTCCAAACGCCGGGCTGTTTGGCGGCTTCGAGCAGCTTGGCTTCCCAAGGCTTCTGCAACTCGGGGACGTTGTGCTCGGCAAGCATCCTGGAGCGCTCGGCGAGATAGCCCGGCCGCTTGCGGAAATACGGCCCCCATTCGCCGTCCAGCGGGGCATCGATGTCGACCTCGTCGACGGAATTGAAGAAGGCGTACAGACGGTAATAGTCCCTCTGCGATATCGGGTCGTACTTGTGGTCGTGACACTGGGCGCATTCGACGCTCAGGCCGAGCCATACCGTCGCCACGGTGTTCGTGCGGTCGATCGTTTCCTCGAAGCGGGTCTGTTCGAGATTGATTCCGCCCTCGCGGTTCTTGAGGGTGTTGCGGTGGAAGCCCGTGGCGACGCGCGACTCCACCGAACCGTCCGCGAGCAGGTCGCCGGCAATCTGTTCGAGGGTAAACCGATCGAACGGCATGTCATGGTTCAACGCGTCAATGACCCAATGGCGGAAGCGCCAGGCGTGGGGACGGGACAGGTCTTTTTCATAGCCGTCGCTGTCTGCGTAGCGGGCCTGATCGAGCCAATGTTTGGCCCACTTCTCGCCGTAATGCCGCGAGTCCAGCAAGCGGTCCACCAGCTTTTCGTAGGCGTCCGGGCGATTATCGAGCAGAAAGCGCTCGACCTCCTCGGGCGCGGGCGGAAGACCCGTCAGGTCGAGGCTGAGCCGGCGGACCAACGCGGCCTTGCCGGCTGCCGGTGCAGGCTTGAGGCCTTCGGCATCGAGTTTTGCGAGCACGAAACGATCGATGGGATTGCGGACCCACCGCGGGTTGCCTACCCGCGGAAGGCGAGGGCGGGCCACCGGCTGAAAGCTCCAATGCCGCGACTTCGAGGCTTCCGTTTCGGTGGCTGCCGTGTCCGCGGCATCCGGCCATGCAATGCCCTGGTCGATCCAAGCCCGCAGCAAGCCGACCTCAGCGGCTGTGAGCCGCTCGCCGACCGGCGGCATCACGACCTTGCTATCGGCGCCCGCCACCAGTTGGATCAAGCGGCTTTCGCCGCTCTTACCCGGAACAATCACCGGCCCGGAGTATCCGCCGCGCAGAGCGTCCGTCTTGCGATCGAGCCGCAGACCGTTGATCTGTTGCCCTTCGCCGTGACACAGATAACACCGCGAGCGCAGCAGAGGTTCAATGTCGGCCTGATAGTCAACCGTTCCGGCTGCCGGAGGGGGGAGGGGCGATGGATCTTGAGGGCTTTGGGCCGAGAGCGGAAGGATTGCGAAGCAGATGAAACCAAAGAGGACCGGCAAGCAGAGGGGCCGCCGGGAACTCAAATGAGCTTCCTGCATATTTCCCTCCCGATCATCTCCCACCCCACCTTATCATCCGGAGCCGCGTCCCGCGATAGGACAGTCTTTCACGGATCGCCTCGCGGGTCATCCGGTCCACCGCTCTGACAGGTCTTGAGAAGGTCCACAACATCGCCGGCGTCACTGCAAGCAGACCCGATTTCAAATAGCCTGCATTTCTCACCACCCGACGGTCGAAGCACGCGATACGACCGCCAGGACTTCGTTGCGCTTGCTTGCCGTGCTCAACGTACTGTTCAAGTACGCCTGCGCGCGCCAAGCGGCTCGCGCCTTTTTCCTCCGCCCGGCTTGCGCCTAGTCCTGACGGCCCTCTCACCCACTTCACCTCGCCACGTGGTGAGACATGCAGGCTAGCGGCATCGGAGAAGCCTGATACCATACGGCTTGTTGGCACCGTTGCCGTACTCAAGAGGGCACGGCGGCAAGGTTCGCGAGATAGCGCCGCATCGGGAATAACGGGAGTTCCGCCGGACCGCTTGGGAATTGAAGTTCCCGGTCGCCAGCGCCTACGGATCGCAGGACATTCGCATGCAGCGAAGACGCTTTGTTTCCGGCCTGGCCGCAGGCGCGGCCGTCCCGGCCGGCGCGCAGTTTCATCCCCACGAAGCACAAGGCCTCCGGCTCTCGGTCACGTGCGACATGTTTCGCGGCCCCGACGTGCGGCTGCCGTTCGACAATCCCGGACGCACCGATCCTCGACCGCAGCCCGTCCGGAAATATGCGCCGGAACAAGCGCTGGCGCTCACTCACGCGAGCGGCTACCAGGGATTCGAAATGTTCAACTGGCGGGACCCGGCGGAGAGAGCCGCCTACCAGGCGGCGCAGAAGAAGTACGGTGTCGAGTGCGTGTGCATCTTCGCGAACAAAGGCGTGCGAACGCCCGGTTGCAGTCTGGTCGATCCCGCGGAGCACGAGGGCTTCGTCGAAGAGATCAAGAAGGCAACGGCGGCCGCGAAAGAGTTCGGCGCCAAGCGTCTCGTCGTCTTGAGCGGCATGACCCGCGAAGGGGTCCCGCGGCGCGAGCAGTTCGATGCCTGCGTGGCCGGTCTTCGAGCCGCCGTTCCCTGGTTGGAAAACAGCGGCATGACATTCGTCATGGAACCGATCAACTCCCTCGTCACGCGGCCCGGCTTCTTCCTGGACACGGCCAGCGAAGGCTTCGCCATTCTCGAGCGCGTCGGCAGCCCCAACGTCAAGCTGCTGTTCGACATCTACCACGTCCAGGTCCAAGAGGGGAACCTGATCCCGCTCATCCGAGACAACATCGACCTGATCGGGCATTTTCACATCGCCGACCACCCGGGACGCCATCAGCCCGGCACGGGTGAGATCCACTACCGCAATGTTCTTCGGGCGATTCGCGATCTCGAACAAGCCGGCAAGTACTCAGGGTTCGCCTCGATCGAGTATCATCCGACCGTACCGCTTGCCCAGACGATGGAAGAGGTGCGGCGTCTCGCCAACTTCAGTTGAAGATCCGAGCGTCCGCGCAGAACTAGCCTGCATTTCTCACCACATGACGGCCGGAGCACGCGAAAAAAGGCCGTGATTCGTGTTTCGTGACTCGTGATTCGTGAAAAACCTTAAAGGCCGTGCTGCGCGCGCTTTTTTCCTCCGCCCGGCTCGCGCCTCGTCCTGACGGTCCTCTCACCCACTTCGCCTCGCCGCGTGGTGAGACATGCAGGGTAGAGTATATACTTGCATCCCATGAAACAAGACCGCGCCAAGCTGTTCCAGAACGGCGGAAGCCAGGCAGTGCGGCTGCCGAAGGACTGCCGCTTTCCCGAGCAGCGGGAAGTGCTGGTGAGACGTGAAGGGCGGCGAGTGATTCTCGAACCGGCGGATGAGTGGCCGGACGAGTTCCGCGCCTGTCTGGGCGCCTGGTCGGAGGAAATCCCGCGCCCACCGCAACACCCGATCGGCCGCCTTCGAGATCCTCTGGGCTGATGCTCAAGTACATGCCCGATACCGACACGGTGAGCTTCGCATTGCGGGGCCTCGGCAATGCCGCAACACGCCTGCTGGAGCACCCGCCGTCGGAAGTTTGCATCAGTTCCATCACCCTAGCCTGCATTTCTCACCACATGACGGCCGGAGCACGCGATACGACCGCCAGGACTTCGTTGCGCTTGCTTGCCGTGCTCAACGTACTGTCAAGTACGCCTGCGCGCGCCAAGCGGCGCGCGCCTCGTCCTGACGGCCCTCTCACCCACTCCGCCTCGCCGCGTGGTGAGAAATGCAGGCTAGGAGTCTGTCCCACAGGAATCAGAGCTGTCGTTGG
>JAPPLB010000082.1 GCA_028819575.1 Bryobacterales bacterium
AAGCACACGATAAAAAGGCCGTGATTCGTGTTTCGTGTCTCGTGATTCGTGAAAAACCTTAAATGCCGTGTTGCGCGCGTGTTTTTCCTCCGCCCGACTCGCGCCTCGCCCTGACGGCCCTCGCACGCACTTCGCCTCGCCACGTGGTGAGAAATACAGGCCCTGGTTTCAGGACAACCAGCTCAGGACTTCACCGGTGCTCATGGTGATTCCCCAGACGCGCCGAAACATGAGCATGGCTGCCTCATGGCTGCCGGGGTCGATGGTCGTACAAGCGTCGTCGACGATGATCACATGGAAGCCCCGGTCCGCTGCATCGAGGGCCGTGGTGAATACGCACATGTCGGAAGCGATCCCGGCGATCACAAGCGTCTCGATCTTCATGTTGCGGAGGTGGAGATCCAGCCCTGTCGAGTGGAAAGCACTGCTGGTGTTCTTGTCGAGAACGAACTCGCCGGGTCGAGGCTCGAGCCTCGTATCGATTTGATGGTCTGCCGTGCCTGCCGTCGCCAAGTGACCGGATTGTCCACGCGAGGCGTTGAGCGCAGCCTGTTCACGGCTTCTACGGCGTTCAGCCAGATCCGACCCGTCGGGCAGCAGATTTCCATGGCGGGTAAAGATCACGCGCCGACCGAGACGGCGAAACTCCGAAAGGAGCGCCCCGGTCTTATCGACTACCTTCTCGACCCGTTTGCGATATTTGTCAAAGAGTTCGGGATCGTGCACCTTCAAACTGTGCACCAGCGCGCCGCTCGGGGCGATGCAGTAGTTCTGCATGTCAATGACGCACAAAGCAGTCTTTTCCTGATCCAGCGCCAGATCGAAGCTCAGACAGGAACTGGGCCATTGCTCGTCGTCCAGGAAACGGATGATCTTACCGGGCATGACGCTTTCCTCTCGAGGAGTAAGGCTATCCGGAATCCAAGCCGGTTGGCAAGAGCCGTGTCAGCGCCGGCGACAAGAACATTGATTCCAAGATTCAAAACTTCCACCACAGAGACTCCGTGATTTACAAGCCTGCCAGAAAATCTGACAGCGGATTCATTGACCCCGAGCGCGTGTGGTTTTCCTTGGACAACTCGTGGACAGTGCTTGAAGCGAGGGCAGGCAGAAACCGTGCATTCGCCGCCATCCGCAACTCCCGGAGCTTGTTGTGCCGACCATCGCCCTCATACGACACCAGAACAGTCAACAGGCCCGCCCCGTATAATCGGAACGTTGCCGCGCACTCACGCGCATGAGGTGTCTTCCATGAGAGTTTCCGCCGGTCGTCTGAGGGAAGCGTTGCAAGGCGGGCCGATGACTGTCTTGGTCTTGATCATTGCACTGCTGTCCTCTCCCGCCTTGATCCATGCCCAGGAAATCGATATCCCCTACGAAAAGTTCGTGCTCGACAACGGGCTGACATTGATCGTCCACGAAGACCGGAAGACTCCCGTCGTCGCGGTCAATGTCTGGTACCACGTCGGCTCCAAGAACGAAAAGCCCGGCAAGACCGGCTTCGCTCACCTGTTCGAGCACCTGATGTTCAACGGGACGGAAAACTTCAACGACGACTACTTCAAGGCCCTCGACAAGGTCGGAGCGACCGATGTCAACGGTACGACGAATGCCGATCGCACCAACTATTTTCAGAACGTACCGACACCTGCTCTCGACTTTGTCCTTTGGCTGGAGTCCGACCGCATGGGACACATGCTCGGCGCCGTCAACCAGGAGCGGCTTGACGAGCAGCGCGGGGTCGTCCAGAACGAAAAACGCCAAGGCGAAAACCAACCGTACGGAGTGACTCGTCAGCTCATTACCGAGAACACCTACCCGGCCGGGCACCCTTATTCATGGACGACCATCGGTTCGATGGAAGATCTGGACGCGGCGAGCCTGGAGGACGTCCATGAATGGTTCAAGAAATACTATGGCCCTTCCAACGCCGTGATCGCGATCGCCGGTGACATCGACCCGCAGACCGCGAAGACCAAGGCCGAGAAGTATTTCGGAGACATTCCCGGCGGCGAACCCGTCGCCAAGCACCGCGCGTGGATCGCCAAGCGCCGCGGTTTTCATCGCCAGACAGTGCAGGACCGGGTCCCGCAAGCACGTATCTACAAGGTCTGGAACATCCCCGAGATGGGGTCATCGGAACTGCAGACGCTGGACCTCACCACCGATGTTCTCGGCTATGGCAAGAACTCGCGCCTCTACCGGCGCCTCGTCTACCAGGACCAGATCGCTACCAACGTATCGGCGTATATCTATCCACGAGAGATCGGCAGCCAACTGCACATCGTCGCCACAGCTCACCCGGATGCCGACCTGACAGATGTCGAGAAGGCGCTGGACGAAGAGTTGGCGCGATTCCTCGAGGAAGGTCCCACTGAAGCCGAGTTGTCGCGCATCAAGACTCAATTCCGGGCGCGCTTTATCCGCGGCATCGAGCGCATCGGCGGCTTCGGCGGCAAGAGCGACATCCTGGCGCAGAACGAAGTGTATGCGGGAACGCCCGACTTCTACAAGACCACGCTGCAATGGGTCGCCGGAGAGACGGTCGAGAACATGAGATCCGTCGCGCAAGAATGGCTCTCCGACGGAGTCTATATCCTCGAAGTCCATCCGTTTCCGAAGCTCACTCACAAGCCCGAAGGCGTCGACCGGTCGAAGCTCCCCGACGTCAGCGGCTTTCCCGACCTCAAGCTGCCGGCGATGCAGAAGGCCGAGCTTTCGAACGGCCTGAAAGTCGTCCTGGCCGAGCGTCCTCAGCTTCCTGTCGTCGAGGTGAACCTGATGGTTGATGCCGGATATGCCTCAGACCAGTTCGCCGCGCCCGGCGTCGCCTCGATGACCGCCGACATGTTGGATGAGGGGACCAAGTCCCGCAATGCGCTTGAAATCAGCGAGGCCCTCGAAGCTCTCGGCGCCTCTCTTGGAGCACGCGCCGGCTTGGACACCTCGACCGTCAGCCTGTCCGCGTTGAAGGAAAATCTCGACGCTTCTCTGGACCTGTTCATGGACGTGATCCTCAATCCGACGTTTCCGGAGAAAGATTTCCAGCGGCTCAAGAGGCAGCGGCTGGCCCGCATTCAGCAAGAGAAGTCATCGCCCGTTGCGACGGCACTACGTTTGCTGCCGGGGTTGATCTACGGCAATGACCACGCCTACGGCAATCCCTTGACCGGCAGCGGCACCGAAGAGTCCGTCAAAGCCATGAAGAGGGAGGATCTCGTCGAGGCCTATCAGCAATGGTTCCAGCCAAAGAACAGCACGATCATCGTCGTCGGCTCCACGACCATGGACGAAATCCTGCCCAACCTGCAATCGCGCTTCGCGTCCTGGAAAGACACCGTGGCATCGCCGAATAAGGCTCTGGGACAGGGCGCAAGCGTCGAGACGTCGAGACTCTATCTCGTCGACAAACCGGGAGCGCTGCAATCGTTCATCCTCGCAGGCGTAACGGCACCGCCGACCAACAATCCGGAAGAAATCGCCATCGATACGATGAACAGCGTCCTCGGCGGCAATTTCACTTCCCGCATCAACATGAACCTGCGGGAAGACAAGCACTGGTCTTACGGCGCCCGCAGCATGCTCATGGACGCCCGTGGCCCGAGGCTGTTCTTCGCTTACGCGTCGGTGCAGACGGACAAGACAAAAGAGTCGGTACAAGAACTCCAGAGGGAGTTGACCGACATCCTGCATGACCGTCCTCCCACGGAAGAAGAGCTGATGCGGTACCAACATCTCCAGACCACTCGTTTGCCGGGACGCTTCGAAACGAACCGTTCGCTGATGAGCGCCCTGCGTGAAATCATCAACTTCGGCCTGCCCGAGGACTACTACGACACCTACGCCGGGAAGCTGGCCGGGCTGGAGTTGGATGACATCAAGGCCGCCGCCGAACGCGTCGTCAAGCCCAACCGCATGACCTGGATTGTGATCGGCGACCTGGCGAAGGTCGAAGAGGGCCTGCGGCAACTCCAGTTCGACCAGGTCCAAAAGATGAATACCGACGGCGAGGTCCTCGAGGAGCGCACGGCCAAGCCAGGCAAGACTCAACAACGCGGGGCTAGATGACGTATCGACTCTGTATCCTGCTCGTAGCCAGCATGATGCTCGTTCGGGGAGAAGTCCATCGGGTGATCAATGAGCGCAACCACCATACGTTCGACCGCAACCATCCGGTCGAGGCCCGCATCCGGCCCGGCGACACGATCATCACGAAAACCGTCGACTCGGCCGGCTGGGACTACCAAGGCATCCGGCGGACGAAAACGCACGGCAATCCCTTGACGGGGCCATTCTACGTGGAGGGCTCCGAGCCGGGTGACGCTCTCGCGGTTCACCTGAAAAAGATTCGCCTGAACCGGAACTGGGGATATACGGCGGGGCGCATCGCCGGGTATGCCCTCACGAAGGAATATCTCGAAACGAAGCAGTACCCGCCGCTGTATGAAAAGGCCCAGATCCTGGGCGGTCCGGAGAATTACCTGGAGGGACGCACGGACCTGGTTCCGTGGGTGATCGATCTGGAGCGGAACACGGTAAGAATGCGGGAACCGGTCAGCCGCCGGATCCGTATGGAGTTCCCGGCACGACCGCTGCTCGGCTGCATCGGAGTGCCACCGGCGGGCGACAAGGCTCCACGCTCGGGTCCGACGGGCAACTGGGGCGGCAACATGGATTACAAGGAGATTCGCGAGGGCGCAACGGTCTACATTCCCGTGTACCACAACGGCGGCTATCTGATGTTCGGAGACGGCCATGCGGTCCAAGGAGACGGCGAGGCCGTAGGGTCCGGCGTCGAGACTTCGCTGGACGTTGAAGTTGTGGTGGACCTCGAAGAGAACGCCGGCCTCACCACGCTGCGTGTGGAGAACGAGGATTACTTGATCAGCATCGGCAACAAGTCAGGGGACACACTGAACGAGGCATTGAAAATCGCTACGACCGACATGGTGCGCTGGTTGGAAGATGAATACGGTCTGGAGACCTGGGCGGCGCATCAATTGATCGGCTTTCAAGGAGAGTATGATGTCGCGGCGATCGCGGGGACGATCGGCTGCAAGATTCCCAAATCAGCGCTCGCCCGCCAGCCCTGAGTCAGCCTGCCTCTCTCCACCCGACGGCCGGCTGTCTACGGTAGGCTGTTGAGTTTCCCTTCGATATACAGTGAGCCCAACCAGACGGGAGTTCCTGATGAGAAAGCTGTTTGTCATTCCAGTCATTGCCGGGTTGCTCTACGCCTGGCTTGCCCCGTCCACCGGCGCGCAACCGAAGCCCCGGAGGATCAATCGCGCCATCGAGATGCTGGAGCAGGACCAGACGATCTATTACTTCACTGAAGGGCGCGGCGGCAGCCAGGGCGGCTACAAGGAAGGGCTCGCGCTCGCGAAGACGTGGGCCGAGATGATCATTTACGAGATGGAGTTCGGAGCGTATGACCCGACCGAACTGCGTGAGTTCATGGCGGGACTCGTTGCAGCCGGACCGGCACCGAGCGGGCATCGAACTCCGGCTGTCCAAGTCGTGCTGCCGTTTGGGGGCTACGACGAAGCCACGGTCCGAGCGAACCACTGGATCGTCCAACAGGTGTTGGCTGCCGGCGTTCATGGAGTCACGATGAATCACGCACGGACTCCAGGCGCGGTACGCGCTTTCGTCGAGACAGCGCGGTTCGCACACCGCAAGGGCCCGGAGCCGATCGGCGAAGGCATGCGCGGCAACGGCGGGCAGCTCAATGCGTCACGCATATGGGGCGTCACTCCGGGCGAGTATATTCGCAAGGCCGACCCCTGGCCGCTCAATCCGGAAGGCGAGTTGTTGCTGGGGCTCAAGATCGAAGACAAGTACGCTCTGGATGTCTCCGAGCTCACCGCCAAGACGCCCGGTATCGGCTACGCCGAATGGGGGCCGGGAGACATGGGCCTATCGTTCGGATTCCCCGAGCTGCACGATCCGCCGTATCCCGAAGTCCTGCAGAAAGCCCGCGCCCGCGTACTGGCGGCTTGCAAGGCGGCAGGCATCGCTTTCCTCGACGTCGTGAAGGAAGACAATGTTGAAGACCGCATCCGCGAAGGGGTGCGGATCGGCGCGGCGAGCAGCAAAGCCATCGCCGAAAAAGGTCGCGCTTTCAGCCGAGGCCGATAGTTCGTTCCCGCGGGCGTCAGGCACCGAGGCCTTTTGTGAACAGGCCGGCGAGCTCGTCGGGGCTGCGGCGGTTGGCCGTCTCGTTGACGCGCAGGAGCAGGCGCGTCCAGCCGTCACCGCTTGCGAGCCCCCCGGTTGAGATCGTCACGCCGGCATCGAGCAGGTTGGCGCCGAGCTGCTTGGTGTCGGCCTTCACGTGAAGGGCCACGATGTTCGATCCGTTCGGGATACGCTCGACGCGGAAGCGCGGATGGGTATCGAGTTTCTCCCAGAGTTTTTCCGTGTTGCCGACAGCGGAGCGGTAACGGTCCTCGAAGCCGTCCATGTAATGCAGCACGACGGAGGCGTACATCCATGCCTTGGGCAGTGCGCCGCCGAACATCCGGCGCGTATCGACCATCGGCTCGATGTATTTCCTGGGGCCGGCCACGACTGCACCACAGCCGCCGTTGAAGTACTTGTGCAGCGAGACATAGAGCGTGTCGAACTGATCGGCGTATTGCCGCACCGAGACTCCTGAATAGGCCGCAGCCAGAAACATCCGCGCACCGTCGAGGTGGGTGCGAACACCTTGCTCGCGGGCATAGGCGCAGATCTTCTTCATCTCGGTGAAATCGAAGACTTCGCCGTCCTTACGCCGCACGGGCGACTCGATCATGATCGATCCGACCGGCTTGTTGCCGCGCAGGCCGGCGTTCCACTCGACCTCCTCTTTCACTTCGTCGAGCGTGAACGTCGCTCGGCCCTTGCCCATGGGGATGAGTTCCAGGTTGCTCAGGACCGGCCCGCAGTTGACGGAGTCGGCGTAGTAGTGGCTTTCGCGCGGGACGATGACCTTGGTATCGGGGGCGGTGATATGCCGGACCGCGATCTGATTCGCGAGCGTCCCCGTGCCAAAGAAAATCGCGGCTTCCTTGCCGAGCTTGTCGGCGAACCTGGCTTCCAGTTCGTCGATCGGGCCGCCGACCGAATAGCTGTCGAGAGCGATCTCGTTCTCTTCGGTGACCTGCTGCAGCACGGCGGCCCATTCCCGCGGTTTGAGAGGGATGCCGTCTCCGGTGAAGTAGACGTGGCGGTCGGCGCCGAGGTCGAGCTTGGCCTTGGCGGCTGACGCATTAGAAGCGGATCCGGCGAGCGTAGATGCGGCGCCCGCCGCGAGGAAGGTTCTGCGTGACTGCATGGTTGGAGGTCTCCTGTGGAGTTCAGACACCGCTCATCGTGAAAAACGCCGGCGGCCGCGAGTGGAGGTCACTATTCCTGAATGGGCTTGGCTCGTTCCATGATCCAGGGGGCGAGTTCGCCCCCTGCTCCGAAGGCGCGGCCGTGGTAGTTGAACTCTTCCCCGTACTGGAAGCCGTGCTTTTGTCCGATGGTTTCGGCCAACTCTCTGACAAAGGCGCGGATAAGCTTGCGGGTGGAGGATTCGTTGATCTCGTCGAGCAGCGTCGTGGGCTTGCCGGCCATGTGGAGGCGCGCCTTCGTGTGCACGGCGTAGCGATGGTTTCGGTTCCGCAAGGCCTGGATCACGGCCACCTTCTTGTTGAAGTTCTTCGTGATGTCAACCGGCATGAACTTCGCCGCCCGGTGACCGCCTTCGCCGGGACGGTACGGACGATACGTTGCGTAGTAGTACGTTTCACGCATGCCGTGACCCCGCAAGCCAGCCTTGGTCGCCTCTGGGAGGGAGTAGCCGCCATTGCTGTAATTGGTCTCTTCCGCTCCGCGGGCCACGAAGAACTGATCCCAATCCGGCTCGTAGTTGATGTAGGGATCGGGCAGGAAGATCTTTTCGGGTTTCCAGTGGCGAACCATGATCGAGATGTGGTTGCGCATCTCGTTGGTCGAGATCACTCCGAGCTCCCCGCTCTTGTCGTTGATGTTGACCATGTCCGTGACGCCCAGCATGCTGGCGGCCTTCTCGGCTTCCTCGACATTGGCGAGCCGTGTTTGCGCCGGCCCGAGATCGACCGAGTCTTTCTCGTCATTGCCGATTTGAACGACATAGACCCTGAAGCCCTCGTCGATGAAATTGGCGAGCGTGCCACCGCAGGCAAACAGATAGTCGCCGCTGCCGGCGGTGACGACTAGGATCGCCTTGGTGCGTTGAGCCGTCAGCGCCAGCGGCAGTCCGAGCGCCAGGAGGGCGAATACAAGCAGTCGTCGAGTCAAAATCAACATTGGGGGCCTCGCAAGATTCGGTCATTGTAGCACTGCACAGGGGGACGTGAATCGGCTTACCGAGATTCACAAAGCGGGTTGTATCCTGACGCAGGATCGGGGAACGGAAAGGACTCGGGACCTGTCGAGCGCATCACCGCCAAGAACCCTAGCCTGCATTTCTCACCACTCGACGGTCGAAGCACGCGATACGACCGCCATGGCTTCGTTGCGCTTGCTTGCCGTGCTCAACGTACTGTTCAAGTACGCCTGCGCG
>JAPPLB010000042.1 GCA_028819575.1 Bryobacterales bacterium
CCTGACGGCCCTCTCACCCACTTCGCCTCGCCACGTGGTGAGACATGCAGGCTAGGAGTGCTCGCGGTCGAGGGGCGTGCCTTTAGCTGGCGACGCGAGCTGCGATGGCCTCCCGCAAACCATCCAGCAGTCCTTCCAGGTGCGCCATGCGCTCGCGCAGTTGCGCAAGCTCTGACCGGATCTCCGCGATCTCTCCACGCAGGGCTGCGATCTCTCCGCGCAGCCCGCCAATCTGCTCTTGCGTATCCGCACGCAGGGCTGCGATCTCTCCGCGCAGCCCATGAACGCTGGTCAGGATCAGCCCGGCGAGCGCAACGCCCACCGTGACAATGGCTATGATTTCTCCGGTCATGCCGTTTTCCAAGCGTTCTGAGCTCATTCTCTCACATGCCCGACCACAAGGTTTCGTGATTCGAGGGAGGATGCAGGCAGCGAGGAAGGCGCGCCTGCGAACCGTCAACCCGTCCGGGCGGCTTAGGATTGCTCGCGGTCGAGGGGCGTGACCGGATCGATGAAGATCCAGCAGAACACTCCCGTGAAGTAGATGCCCGCCGACAGGAAGAAGGTAATCGGCCAATTTCCACCGGTGACCTCGAGGACTTTGGCAATCGTGATGGGCGCGAAGAAACCGGCGATGTTGCCGGCCGTATTCATGGTTCCGGAAAGACTGCCGGCATATCTGCCGCCCACGTCCATGCAAGCGCCCCAGGAGGGCGGCATCGCCAAGTCGGTCGAGAAGGCCGCCAAGCCCATCGCCACCATCGCCCAGAACGGCTCTTCGATCTGCAGCGACACGATCAGGCCGGCGCCCGAGCCGAAACAGCCCAGGCCCCCCATGAACCTGCGAGCCCGGCCGACGTCACCGAACCAACCCTCGATCTTGCGCAACAGAAACCCGCACAGGATCGATCCGATTCCGGCACAGAACAAGGGGATGCCGGCCAGCCAGGCCGACTGCTCCATGCTCTGCCCGCGTTCCTCCTGGATGTAGGTCGGCAGCCAGGTGATGTAGAAGTAGAAGCCGTACGACAAACCTCCGTACTGCGCGCAAAGCAGCCAGACGGTCGGCGAACGGAAAAATCGTCTCCAGGGCACATCGCCGTGTCCGGAAGCCTTTTCCTCGGCGCCGGCCAGCAGCTCCAGCTCGGCCGCATTCACGCTGCGATGGCCGCGCGGACTGTCGCGGAACCAGCGCCAGAACAGCAGCGTCCAGATGAAGCCCAGCAGCGCAAGCAGCTCGAACGTCCGCCGCCAGGAAACGTATTGCAGCAGGAACACGACCAGCAAGGGGCTCACCGCGCCTCCCCAACGGGCGCTCAGCCACATCAGCGCCTGCGCCCGGACGTGCTCGCTCGACGGCAGCCAGGCCGACAACATCTTCGTCATGACGGGGAAAACGCCGCCCTGTCCCAACCCGCAGAACAAACGCGCCGCCGACAGCGAAACCACGTTCCAGATCCATCCGGTGGCCGCGGTGAAAAACGACCAATCGGTCACGATCGACGCCAGCACCCGGCGAGGACCGATCCAGTCGCTGAGCCAGCCGCCGGGCACCTGGAACAGAAAGTAGCCCAACGAGAACATCGAGAAGGCCCAACTGAACTGCACCTTGGTGAGTCCCAACTCCTCCATCATCAGCGGCGCCGCCTGCGAGATCGAGACGCGATGAACGTAGGTGATGACGGAAAGAGTCACCGCGAACAGCACGACCCAATAGCGCCCGCGTGACGGCCGCGGATCGGAACTCGTTGGACTGTGCGAGGTCATCGGGTCGAAAGGCAGTGGTTAGTGAAAAAAGCCGTGTTTCGTGTCTCGTGTCTCGTGTCTCGTGAAAACCTTGGAATTCGCGCTGGCTTGCGCCGCGCGCCGTAAAGACCGTGTCTCGTGATTCGTGAGCCCAAGACCTCGGCAGGCGGCACGGCCGTCGCTCAAAGGTAGCATGAGGGCTACCAGCCGTGTCTCGTGAAAACCGCTGGGAGCGGCTTGGAGTTGCTCAACCAGGGAACGCCGGACGGGCGGGGAGCCCAAGGGCCGTGTCTCGATGACGAGGCAGGCGATGGGGCTGCGAGGCCTGGGGATGGGGTGGAGGGGAATGCGGGTCGATCGAGCCGAAGTCAGAACCGGATAGCTCGGCTGGGCCTATCACGCACTTCGTCTCGCCACGCTGCGAGACATGCCGACCAGGAGTGGTTGGATTACTTGGCCGCTTCCGTTTGGCGGCTGTAGAGCAAGGCGCCGAGAGAATCCTTCACGCCGCGCAGGTTCGATTCAATCGAGTCGATCCGAGACTCGATCTTGTTCATCCGCGATTCCAGCCGGTCCATGCTCAACTCCATCGCCTCGACGCGAGTTCCCAGGTTTCTCTCCAGTCCATCGATGCGAGAACCGATGCCGTCAAAGCAAGAGTCCAAAGCAGCAGCGAGGCCCAGTATGCGTTCGTCCTTCTGTTTCAGCATGACCTTTTCTCCTCTCGTACCTGTCGTTAGCCTTGAGTGCAGCGATCCGGAAGACAGCCGGTGCGATGCGAGCGGCGATTTCCGCGCCAGAGGCAGATCGAGCCGGTTCTTTCGATAAATTTTATTTATCTACTGGATCAATTTTCCTGATGGGAATTCCGCCCGTCAAGTCCGATTCGATGTTTCGTCCAAGCGGCTGGCCTTGACAAGGAAGATCGTTTGTCAAGACAAGTTTTCCATTCGGGCACGAAGGAAGAAAACCGGGGCCGGTTGACAGCCGGCCCCGACGGGAAGGTTCACTCTTTCGAAACTAGTTTTTTGTCCCTGGCGAAGGATCACCTTTGAGCCAAGTCCACGCGAAGATCCGTTGAACTGCTTGTCGGTCTGAGGCGCAGCTTCTCTAGTAGTGGTCGGGAGGCATGCCGCCGCCGGGAGCGGGGGCGGGATCCTCGGGCAGCTCGTGAACGGTCGCTTCGGTCGTCAGCATGAGTCCGGCGATCGAAGCGGCGTTCTGGAGAGCCGTGCGGGTGACCTTGGCCGGGTCGACGACGCCGGCGTTGACCATGTCTTCGTAGACTTCGGTCTGGGCGTTGTAGCCGAAGGCCGCTTCACCGCTCTCGCGAACCTTCTCGCAGACGATGGCGCCTTCCTGCCCGGCGTTCTGTGCGATCCAGCGCAGCGGCTCTTCGAGCGCGCGGCGAACGATCTTGGCGCCGAGTTTCTCGTCAGAATCACTGAGCGAGAGGCCATCCAGAGCGCCGGCCGCGCGGATCAGAGCGACGCCGCCGCCCGGCACGATGCCTTCTTCGACAGCGGCGCGAGTGGCGTGCATGGCGTCTTCGACACGAGCCTTCTTCTCTTTCATCTCGGTCTCGGTCGCGGCGCCGACCTTGATGACGGCCACGCCGCCGACGAGCTTCGCCAGACGCTCCTGGAGCTTCTCGCGATCGTAGTCGGAGGTGGTCTCTTCGACCTGCGCGCGCAACTGCTTGACACGGCCCTCGATGGCTTCCTTGGTGCCGGCGCCCTCGACGATGGTGGTGTTGTCCTTGTCGACGACGATGCGGCTGGCCTTGCCGAGGTCGTCCATCTGGACGCCTTCGAGCTTGATGCCGGTCTCTTCCATGATGGCCTTGCCGCCGGTGAGGATGGCGATGTCCTCGAGCATGGCCTTGCGGCGGTCACCGAAGCCCGGCGCCTTGACGGCGCAGACGTTCAGCGTGCCGCGCAGCTTGTTGACGACGAGGGTGGCGAGGGCTTCGCCTTCGACCTCTTCGGCGATGATCATCAGCGGCTGGCCGGCGCGAGCGGTCTGCTCGAGCAGCGGCAGCAGGTCTTTCATGTTGCTGATCTTCTTCTCGTGGATGAGGATCAGGGCGTTTTCGAGGACGGCCTCCATCGAGTCCTGATCGGTGACGAAGTAGGGGGAGAGATAGCCGCGGTCGAACTGCATGCCTTCGACCACATCGAGCTCGGTC
Source organism: Bryobacterales bacterium (assembly GCA_028819575.1). Lineage (GTDB taxonomy): Bacteria > Acidobacteriota > Terriglobia > Bryobacterales > UBA6623 > JAPPLB01. The sequence continues at coordinate 3,935 of JAPPLB010000042.1, forward strand.
TCCATGCCCTTGCCTTCCTCGACGGTGATGACGCCGTCCTTGCCGACCTTCTGCATGGCCTCGGCGATGATGTTGCCGATGGTGGCGTCGTTGTTGGCGGAGATGGACGCGACCTGCGATACGGCGTGTCCCTCGACCGGGCGAGAGAGCTCGTGGATCAGTTGGACGAACTGCTGCGTGGCCGCTTCGATGCCGCGCTTGACGGCCATCGGGTTGGCGCCCGCGGCGACACCCTTGACGCCTTCGCGATAGATCGCCTGAGCAAGGATGGTGGCGGTGGTGGTGCCGTCGCCGGCGACATCGCTGGTCTTGGAAGCGACTTCGCGCACCATCTGCGCGCCCATGTTCTCGATCTTGTCTTCCAGCTCGATTTCCTTCGCGACGGTGACGCCGTCCTTGGTGACGGTCGGGCCGCCGAATTTCTTCTCGAGGACGACGTTGCGTCCCTTGGGGCCGAGGGTCACCTTGACGGTGTCGGCCAGCTTGTTGACTCCAGCCAGAATCGCCTGGCGCGAGTCTTCTCCGTATTGAATGCTCTTACCTGCCATTTTTGTTCACTCCCCCTTATGCGGCTTTCTCGGCGTTATCGCCGCCTTCGATGACAGCGAGAATCTCGTCCTCGCGCAGAATCAGATATTCGGTGTCGTCAACCGTGACTTCCGAACCAGAGTACTTCCCGAAGAGGATGTGATCTCCGGCCTTGACGTCCGGGGCGATCACGGTGCCGTCGTCGAGCCGTTTGCCGGCTCCGACGGCGACCACGACGCCTTCCGACGGCTTCTCTTTGGCGGAATCGGGGATGATGATCGCTCCCTTCTTCTGCTCTGTTTGCTCGACCCTCGTGATGAGGATGCGATCGTGTAAAGGTCTCAACTGCATACTTGTCCTCCAGTCAGTGTTTCAAGCGCACGGCGCCTTTGGCGGGCGACCGCGCAACAAAATCTCTCTGGCCTTCAGTCAGACAGAAACTATCAGGCGCAGAGGTCTACACGGGTTTGAACCGCGCGTACATGCGAATCAGGTTGGTCTACTCTTGAGCTTTTGCCTCAGGCAAAAATCAGGGCGCGGCGGATGCCCCACCCAGGATGCTTTCAGTATAGAACAATTTGAACGAGGATGCGCAAGGCAGAGTTGTCCAACACAAGATGAGCCCGAAAATACGGCGTTTGGGTGAAGGCGCACCGCGGGTGAATGAGAGTCGCCCTGCAGCATGCGCAACGCCTCACGCTGAGCGCCGCCTTGACTTCGCGACGCCGGCTTGGGGGGGGCGATGCGCGTGGGCGGCGATGCGTGGGGGCGGCCCTCTCACCCACTTCGCCTCGCCACGTGGTGAGACATGCAGGCCAGGGCCGACGCAGGTGGTGAGAACAGGGCGGCTAGCCGCCGAGACTGATCATTTCGATTTTCCGGTGGTCCGCGGGGCGGTAGCCCTGGCTGGAGTGAAGGGCTTCAAAACGTTGTTCGGAGTAGCGGTCGCCGCGGACCGACCAGACGGAGCGGATGAAGCCGGCGATCCGGGCATCGGTTTGACCCTGCCGGAGCAGAACCTTGAGGTCGTGGCCGGTATCGGAGAACAGGCAGGTGACGAGCCGGCCGTCGGCGGTGAGGCGGGCGCGCGTACAGGTCCCGCAGAAGGGTTCGGAGACGGACGCGATCACCCCGATGTCAGCGGCGCCGTCGTCGAAGCGGTAGTCGACGGAGGGAGCCGAGCCCTGGTCGCGCCCCAGTTCCTCGAAGGAGTAATGCCGGCGGATGGTGTCGAGGATCTCGGTCTTGGGAACGAGTTTCTCCGAGCGCCATTGGTTGGCATTGCCGACATCCATGTACTCGATGAAACGCATCGCAAAGCCGTGGCGGCGAGCGAACTCGACGAGGTCGATGATCTCGTCGTCGTTGACGCCGCGTTCGATCACGGCGTTGATCTTGATGGGCCCGAGGCCGGCTTGCTTGGCGGCAAAGAGTCCTTCGAGGACGGGACCCAACTCTCCGCGCTGCGTAATCGCGCGGAAGCGCTCCGGTTTGAGGCTGTCGATGCTGACGTTGATGCGGCGCAGGCCGGCTTGCTTGAGAGCGTCCACCTGGCCGGCGAGCAAGGCGCCATTGGTGGTGAGGCAAAGGTCTCGGATGCGCGGCAGGGAGGAGAGGCGCGCCACCAAATCGTGGAGATCGCGCCGGACGAGCGGTTCGCCGCCGGTAAGACGAATCTTGGTGACGCCGAGGTCGACGAAGATGCGGGCCAGGCGCTCGACTTCTTCATAGCTCAGGATCTCGGAGCGCTCGATCCAGTCGTACTCGGCGAGAGGCATGCAATAGAGGCAGCGGAAATTGCAGCGATCGGTGACGGAGATCCGCAAATCCTGGATCGGACGGTCAAGTAGATCGCGGAGCACTGTCTGCGATGAGCGGCCGGGCACGAATCCCATTCTATCCCGTGCCCGAGCCGGGAGCGCTTGGCTGCGCTCCGAAGCGTTTGGATGCGAAGGGCCGTTTGTTATGATGAGGTCGAAGCAGAAGCACTGATGCGATGATCGACGTCACTCCAGCCGCGGTCGAGAAGATCCGTCAAATGCTTGTCGAGAACGAGGTGAACGGCGGTTTGCGGCTGGGGATTGTAGGCGGCGGATGCTCGGGGCTCAGCTACAAGTTCCGCTTCGAGACGAAGCCGCGCCCGAACGACAACGTGTTCGAGGTGGACGGCGTCACCTTGATGGTCGATCCGAAGAGCTACGCGTTTCTGGACGGTCTCACACTCGACTTCAGGAACACCTTGATGGAGCAGGCCTTCGTTTTCCACAACCCCAACGCCACGAAGAGTTGTGGTTGCGGCAAGTCATTCACGGCCTGATTTTCCGGTGACCATGCGAAACGGAATCCGCTTCGAGTCGTGGTACGAGGACTTCAACCGTTTCGCGGGGGACCTGTACGAAGGCCGCTATACGAGCGATTACGTCAAGGACCTCGTCGAGCTGGGGAAAGAGGTTCGGACGCTGGCGGACGAGAAAGGTTCGCTGATCGTCGCGCACAACTATCAATACCCCGAACTGCAGGAAGTGGCGCAGGCCGTGGGCGACTCGCTCGGCCTGAGCCAATACGTGGCCCAGCAGGCCGACAAGCGGGTGGACTTTTGCGGCGTGTGGTTCATGGGCGAGACCGCAAAGACCATCGTCGGGGATCGAGCGAAGGTCTACATGCCCGACAAACCGGGTTGCTCGCTGGTGGCCTCGATCGACCGCGAGCGAATCAAGGGTTGGCTGGCGCGCAACCCCGAGGCGGTTGTCATCTCGTATGTGAACACGGACGCCAGAACGAAGGCGATCAGCGACTATATCTGCACCTCGCGGAATGCGGCGCAGGTGTTGCAGCATGCCGCGGATACGCATCCGGGGAGGCGGATTCTGTTCCTGCCGGACAAGTATCTAGGGTCGGTGGCGCTGGCGCAGTCGACGGTCGACCGCGACCGGGTCGATCTGTACGACGGCGCCTGCCACGTGCACGCCAAGATCGGCGAGCACGCGCTGGAAGAGTCGTTCGACCGGCATCCGGACGCCGAGTTGCTATTGCACCCCGAGTGCGGCTGCTCGACATCGTGCCTGGCCAAGACGACGAACGGCTCGTCGCCCTACCGCAACGCCTACTTCCTCTCGACCGAGCAGATGCTGCGGCGGGCGCGGAGCTCCGCGGCGCCGGAATTCGTCGTCGGGACGGAGGCGGGCATGCTCTACCGCCTGCGGAAGCTGGTGCCCGAAAAGACCTTCCACCCGATCTCCCACGACGCCATGTGCGAGTACATGAAGATGAATACGCTGGAGAAGCTTCGAGACTCGCTGAAACACGACCGCGTCGAAGTCACGGTAGAGCCGCACGTGCGCGAAGAGGCGCAGGCGGCGATCCAGCGGATGCTGACGATTCAGTAGGCCGCCCCCGGAAAGTTCGTTTCACCAATGGAGTCGCGGCGGCCGGCTGCGGCGGTTCCCATTGCGTTGCAGCTTGGTGTCTCACGGCGCGGCGAGTAGAAGTGGCCGGCAAGGGCATCCTGATTGTCTCGTCCTCCAAACCGCGGATCCGCCCACTACGTCGGATCAAATAGGCCTTCGGTGAAGTTTCCGCGACGTTGGACCAACCACTGTGCTGACCTGCTGAGAGCCTTCAACAACGAAGGCGTGCAGTACCTGCTCATCGGAAGCATGGCCAAGTCCTTTCACTGTTCGGAGCTGGATGCAGTGGACGATATGGACCTGATGGTTAATCCCACTCAAGAGAACGTAAGAAAGGTGCTGTCTGTTCTCCGCTCTGTGCCTCATGCTGTTGATCCGGCAGAGCTGACTCTCGATCTCGAGCGGAAAATGGTCCAAGGGGGGAAGTATATGCGTTTATTCACGAACCAGTATGACCCTCATGGTGACGTGGATGTTCTTTCTCCAGCCAAGGAGGACATTAGTTTTCTCGAAGCCGCCGAACGCTCGACAGAAGAGTTAATCCGGGGTCTCGACATACGAGTGCAGGTGGCGTCTCTGCGTGATTTGGAAATGCTTGACTCACTGAGGAAGAGAGCCCAGCGTCGGGAGTCGGAGGAGGCTCACGGCACCCGGTCCTAATAGTCAGAACCT
>JAPPLB010000002.1 GCA_028819575.1 Bryobacterales bacterium
ACCACATGGCGAGGCGAAGTGCGTGAGAGGGCCGTCAGGACTAGGCGCAAGCCGGGCGGAGGAAAAAGGCGCGAGCCGCTTGGCGCGCGCAGGCGTACTTGAACAGTACGTTGAGCACGGCAAGCAAGCGCAACGAAGTCCTGGCGGTCGTATCGCGTGCTTCGACCGTCGGGTGTTGAGAAATGCAGGCTATAGCAACCGTAAGCTGCGCCCAACGGTTTTTCACGAAACACGAGACACGAATCACGAAACACGGGGTTTTTGGTACTGAAGCCCTTCAGTCTTTTTTCCGGTCGGGGGACGGTATAGGTTGAGAGTGATGACGCCATTGCTGGGAACGAAAAACCCATCCGCGCCCGTCGGGGACAAGTCGGGTGGGGAGAGAAGAGCCGCCCGAGCGCTTCTTTCCTGCTCGTCGTGGCGCGGCATGGGGCGGCAATGGCGCGGCATTGGCGGCATGGGGCGCGCCGAGCCGCTGGCCGAGCAACATCCGCACCAGCAACAGGGCCATTCGGGTTTTCACGGGTCACGAGAAACGAGTCAAGAGACACGAAACGCGGCCTTCGACGGCCGTTCGAGTCGCCATGGGTGCGGAAGGGTCACATCACGAAAAACCGCCGCCCGGTCGCTGCTTCTCTGCGCGTTGTGGCGCGACATGGGGCGGCAATGGCGCGGCATGGGCGGCATGGGCCGCCCCAAGCAACTGTCCGCACACCATCCGCACCGGCAACAGGGCCATTCGGGTTTTCACGAAACACGAATCACGGCTTTTTTTCGAATCACGGCCTTTTTGCCGTGTCGGCAGACAGGTGATGCGCGAAGGCGGGCAGGCCCGCAGGCTTCAAGGGTGGATGTACGAAGCGCGGGAAAACGAGTGGAAAGGAGTTTTTCCGAATCTCGATTCGGTTCAAGATTCGGAATTCGTCACAATTCGTCACAATTCGTCGGTAAGATTCGGATAAGCCCCTGCCGCCCATCAAGCGCCCCCGCGCACTGCGGCAACCGGGACATCGGCTTCATGGATGCATCGCGTCCCCGCCTGACCTTCCCTGGCCCGCAGGTCTCGCCAAGTGGCGATGTGAAGGGCGAACGGGCCACGAATCGCGAAACACAGCCTTTGACCAGGCGCGCGGCGCAAGCCAGCCCGAGTTCCGAGGTTTTCACGAAACACGAGACACGAAACACGAATCACGGCTTTTTTTCGAATCACGGCTTTTTTCTCGCATGCTTCGGCGGTAGGGTAGTGAGAAATGCAGGTTAAACGTCACAGTGCGTTGCTTCTGGCCCCAGCCGTTCTCTTGTGGCCGGCGGTCTGTCTCCTCGCTGCCTCATCGGCTCACTGGGCATTCCAGCCGCTCGAACGTCCCGAGAAACCCGTCGTCGAAGATTCCTCGTGGGTCAGCAATCCGATCGACCGGTTCGTTCTGGCAAGACTGGAGGAGCAGGGTATCGCTCCCTCGCCCGAAGCCGCGAAAACCACGCTGATTCGCCGCGTCCATCTCGACCTGATCGGCCTGCCTCCCACGCCCGCCGAAGTCGATGCCTTCTTGAACGATGCAAGCCCCGGCGCTTACGGCAGCCTGCTCGACCGGTTGCTCGATTCGCCCCACTACGGCGAGAAGTGGGGACGCCACTGGCTCGACCTTGCCCGCTACGCGGACAGCCACGGTTTTCGCGGTGACCCCTTGCGGCCGCACGCCTGGCGTTATCGCGACTGGGTCATCAATGCGCTCAACGCGGACATGCCCTTCGATCGGTTCACGATCGAGCAGATGGCGGGCGACCTGCTCCCAAACCGCACCACGGAGCAGCACGTAGCCACCGGCTTCCATCGCAACACGCCCACGAATACCGAAGGGGGCTCGGATCCGGAAGAATGGCGTGTCGAGCAGGTCGTCAACCGCGTGAATACCGTGGGGACAGTCTGGCTTGGGCTCACCGTCGGATGCGCCCAGTGCCACGACCACAAGTACGACCCCATCACGCAGAAGCAGTACTACGAGTTGTTCGCGTTCTTCAACGACGCCGAGGAGGTCGACATCGATGCGCCTCTCTCCGGCGAGCGCGGCCCTTACTACGAGGCGCTCTCGAATTACCGGCGCGAGCGTGAACGCTTGCTGCGCGAGGCCGGCGTCTTCGATCTCAAACCGCCTTGGGAAAAGAAGCTTCTCTATCACGCTGACAACCCGGGTGAGTCGGCGCCTTGGGACATAACCTTCGACGAGTTGCGCACGGCCATCGACCTCGGCGAAACCATCCTCCGCACGCCGCCCGCGGAGCGCACCGTCAAGTGGGAAAAGCGCCTGACGCGATTCTTCATCTATGAATACAAGCGCGTTCTCACCAAGGACGAGTGGGAAAAGCTGGACTTCGTTACGCTGCGGGAACGACTTGATGCGCTGGACAGGTCCCTGCCGCCGTTCAGTGAAGCGCAGGCCATACATGTCGAAAGGAATCCCCGAAAAACGCACGTGTTGCTGCGGGGCAGCTATAAGGACTTCGGTATCGAAGTGCAGCCCGGCGTTCCCGATTGGCTTCACGGCTCCCGTGCCGGCGGGCGTCTCGACCGCATCGACTTGGGGCGCTGGCTGGTTTCCGACGGCAACCCGCTGACCTGGCGCGTCACGGTCAATCGCATCTGGCAGGAGTTTTTTGGACGGGGCCTCGTGGCAACGTCGGAGGACTTCGGCGCGCAAGGCGAGAAGCCGTCACATCTCGAGCTGCTCGACTGGCTGGCCTCCGAGTTCAACGAAACGCAGAGCTTCAAGCGAATCATCCGAACGATCATGATGTCGTCCGCGTATCGTCAGTCGTCGAATGCGCGGCCGGACCTCATCGAGCACGATCCCGGCAACGCGCTCGTTGCGCGCCAAGGTCGCTTCCGTCTTCCCGCCGAGTTGATTCGCGACTCCGCGATGGCGGTCAGCGGCCTGCTCTATCCGAAGATCGGCGGCAGGAGCATTCGCCCGCCGCGGCCGTCCGGCGCCACCCGTATGGGAAGCACCGGCGGCAGGTGGAAGCTCAGTCAGGGTCGCGATCGCTACCGCCGCGGGCTCTACATACAGTTTCACCGTATCGAGCCCTATCCGCAGCTCGCCAACTTCGACATGCCGGGCAGCTATGAGGCGGCCTGCCGCCGCCGCCGTTCCAATACGCCCTTGCAGGCGTTGAACCTGCTCAACGACGCGGTGTTCATCGAAGCTGCCCGGTCGCTGGCCTTTCGCACTCTCGCTGAGGCGGAGCGGGACGCCGACCGCATCCGTTTCGCGTTCCGCCTCTGCCTGGCGCGCGACCCTGACCCGCTCGAGACGGATTGGCTCAGCACCTCGTTCGATCGCCAGAAGAAGATCCTCGAGCAGGACCCGGAGCGCGCCGAGACACTGTTCCCGCTCGAGATGGCGGGCGTGAACCGGCTGGAGGGCGCGGCGTGGGTCGGCCTGGGCAGCGTGCTGCTGAACCTGGACGAGTTCATCACAAGGGAGTAGACTGCGAGGCAACGATAGTGACCTTCGACGACTTCGCCTGCGTTCAATCTCGCCGGCGCTTCCTGCAAAGCGTTACCGCCGGAGTGAGTACGGCTGCCCTGGCGCATTTGCTGGGCGTCGAAGGTCGCACGGCCGCAACCGGCCTGCCCAATACCGATCCGATGGCCCCCAGGGCGCCGCATTACGAGCCCAGGGCGAAGAGCGTCATCTTGCTCTACATGTCGGGAGGCGTCAGCCAGCTCGACGCCTTCGACCCCAAACCGGGACTGCGAAAGTGGCACGGCAAGCCGCTTCCGCCCTCGATGACCAAGGACCTCAAGCTCGCCTTCATCAAGCCGAACGCCAAGATCATGGCCAGCAACGCGCGCTTCGGCAGGCACGGCCAAAGCGGCATGGAGTTCTCCGGGCTGGTCCCCAATCTGGCTGCCTGCGCCGACGACATCTGCATGATTCGCTCGATGAACACCGAGGCGTTCAATCACGATCCCGGCGTGCTGCTGTTGACCACCGGCCATACGCAGTTCGGCCGGCCTTCCATGGGGGCTTGGGCGACCTACGGACTGGGCAGCGAGTCACAGGATCTGCCGGGCTTCGTCGTGATGGGTTCGGGCAATGGCCCCAACGGCGGCTCGAACATCTGGGGCAACGGGTTCCTGCCCTCTTCTTATCAGGGAACGCGTTTCCGCACGACCGGCGAACCCATTCTCTATCTGTCGAATCACGACGGTGTGAGCAGCGAGTTGCAGCGGGCGCGGCTGGATGCGATCCGCCGGCTCAACCGGAAGCGTTTTCAAGACACCGGCGACCTCGAAATCGCGGCTCGCATCAACTCCTACGAGCTGGCGTTCCGCATGCAAGCGGCGGCTCCCGAGTTGCTCGACTTCTCGAACGAACCCGAGTACATCCTCGATTCCTATGGTGTCAACAAGGAGCCGACGCACACCTATGCCACGAACTGCCTGCTGGCGCGGCGCATGGTCGAGCGCGGCGTGCGATTCGTCATGTTGACGCACGGTAATTGGGACGCGCACAAGGAAATCGACAAGAACCATGGCGAGAACTTCGCTATCGTCGACCGTCCGACGGCGGCGCTCGTCAAAGATCTCAAGCAGCGCGGGTTGCTCGACAGTACGCTCGTCATCTGGAGCAGCGAGTTCGGCCGTACTCCCATGATTCAACTCGACCGCGACGATGAAGCAGCGGGCCGCGACCACCACCCCGATTGCTACAGTCTTTGGCTGGCCGGCGGCGGGACCAAGCCGGGCGTAGTCGTCGGTGAGACCGACGACATCGGACTCAAGACGGTCAAGGATCAAGTCCACGTCCACGATCTGCAGGCGACGATCCTGCACTGCCTCGGGTTTGATCACGAGCGGCTCACCTACCGGCACATGGGACGCGACTTCCGCTTGACGGACGTGGGAGGAAAGGTAGTCGACAAGCTATTGGCCTGAAACATCTCTAGCCTGCATGTCTCACCATGTGGCGAGGCGAAGTGCGTGAGAGGGTCGCCAGGACGAGGCGCGAGCCGCTTGGCGCGCGCAGGTGTACTTTGATAGTACATTGAGCACGGTAAGCAAGCGCAACGAAGTCATGGCGGTCCTACCGCGTGCTTCGGACGTCAGGTGGTGAGATATGTAGGCTCGCGGCGTTGACACTGGTGCGGTCCGCACGCGGGCGAAGGAAAGACTGACAACGAAAAACAAAAAACTAGAAACTAGAAACAAAAAACTGACTACTGAAAACTAACTTGACGTCTGGTAAGAACAAGCAAGTGAAACAAGCCAAAAACAATTGCGCTCCGTGGCTGACGACGCTGTTGGTTCTCCTCCTTCCTCTGGCCGGCTTGGCTCAGCAGCGGGCGTTGCCGCCCGCTGCCGATGTGAAGGTGGACTTCGCGAAAGATGTCGGGCCTCTGATCGAGAACCGTTGTCTGGGCTGCCACAGCGCCCAGCTTCAATCGAGCGGCTTGCGGCTCGATAGCCGCGAGGCCCTGCTCACGGGGGGCTACACCGGCCCCGCGATACGGCCTGGCGACAGTGCGGGCAGCAAGTTGATCCACTTGGTGGCGGGTCTCGAAAAAGGCATCGTCATGCCGCTCGACGGAGATAGGCTGACGGCGCACCAGATCGGGCTCCTGCGCGCCTGGATCGACCAGGGGGCCGAGTGGCCTGCTGCCCCTTCGAGCGGGTCCGTGGCTGCCGGGTCCACGGCGGCGTCGCGGCCGCGGGCAACGCATTGGGCGTTTCAGCCGATCTCCCGGCCTGGCACGCCGAACGTGAGCAGTCCCGGGGGTGTGAGGAACCCGATCGACCGCTTCATCCTGGCGCGGCTTGCCAAAGAAGGGATCGAGCCCTCTCCGGAGGCCGGCAAGCGCACGCTCGTTCGTCGACTCGGCCTCGATCTCCTGGGCCTCCCTCCCGAACCGGAAGACGTGGCTCGCTTTATCGCCGACGAAAACCCCGAAGCGTACGAGCGCCTCGTCGACCGTCTGCTCGAGTCGCCCCACTACGGCGAGAAATGGGCCATGCATTGGCTCGATCTCGCGCGCTACGCCGACAGCGATGGATATGAGAAAGATTACGTCCGTCCGCATGCCTGGCGCTATCGACACTGGGTCATCAATGCGCTCAACGCTGACATGTCGTTCCGTCGGTTCACGATCGAGCAGCTTGCCGGCGACCTCCTGCCCGGCGCGACCGTCGAGCAGAAGGTGGCGACCGGTTTCCACCGCAACACGTTGAAGAACCGTGAAGGCGGCGTAAAAATCGAACAGTTCCGTTTCGAGGAGACGGTCGATCGCGTCAACTCGGTGGGCACGGTTTGGCTTGGCCTCACCCTCGGTTGCGCCCAATGCCACGATCACAAGTACGATCCGCTCACGCAGCGGGAGTACTACAACTTCTTCGCCTTCTTTAACAACCTCGATGAGGTCGATATCGACGCGCCGCTCGCGGGTGAGATGGGTCCCTACCTGGCCGCGCTTCCCGGCTACCGCGCACAGCGCGAGGCCCTGCTGGCGGAGGCGGGAGTAGCCGAACTTCAGACCGCCTGGGAAGAAAAGATGAAGCTGGCCCGCGCCAACCCCGGCAAGTGGACGGACTGGGATCACGCGCACGACGCTCTCCAGAAATATCTCGACGGCTCCGACCGCATCATCGACAAGCCCCCATCCGATCGGACACGGAAAGAGGTAGACGACCTCGCCGATCACTTTGTCAGGAATTACCGCCGTGTCATCACCAAAGAGCGCTACGAGGAGCTCGGCTTCGAGGAGCTGGGCAAGAAGCTCATCGCGCTCAAGGAAGATTTTCCAGCCGTCAGCGAGGCGCAGACGGTGGTTGAAAGTGATCTTCACCGCAAGTCGCACATTCACATTCGCGGCGATTGGCAGAACACCGGCAGAGGTGTCGCGGCGGACATACCCTCCTTCCTTCCGGCAGCCTATACGGATCGATCGTCCGAGGCCGGGCTCACTCGTCTCGACCTCGCGCGTTGGATCGTCTCGCGTGACAATCCTCTCACCGCGCGGGTCATCGTCAACCGCGTCTGGCAGGAATACTTCGGCGCCGGCCTCGTCGCAACATCCGAAAATTTCGGCGCGCAGGGCGAAAAGCCCTCGCACCCCGAGCTTCTCGATTGGCTCGCCCGGGATTTCATGGGCCACGGCTGGAGCCTCAAGCACCTCCACAAGCGGATCGTCATGTCGGCGACCTACCGGCAGTCTTCGAAAGCGCGCCCCGAGCTCGATGCGGTCGATGCCGGCAACCGCTGGCTCGCCCGCCAGTCGCGCTTGCGGCTCCCCGGCGAATTGGTTCGTGATTCTGCTCTGGCGGTGAGCGGTCTTCTGTACCCCGAAATCGGCGGCAAGAGCATGCGGCCGCCTCTGCCCGAAGGTCTTGCGGAGTTGGCGTACGGCAGTTCGCTCAAGTGGAACGAGAGCGAAGGCCGCGACCGTTACCGCCGGGGCCTCTACATCCTCTTCCAGCGCTCTGTGCCCTATCCGCAACTGATGAATTTCGATGCTTCCGAGCGCACCGTGACCGAGTGCAGCCGCGAACGTTCAAACACGCCGCTGCAATCGCTCAATCTGCTGAACGATCCCGTCTTTGTCGAAGCGGCGCAGGCCTTCGCCGTTCGCCTCTTGACCCGGGGCGGCGGCGCCTTCGACGACAGACTGCGGTACGCCTTCGACTTGGCCTTGGCTCGCCCGCCGAAGTCCACTGAGCTCGAGGCCATGAACGAGTACTACCGTAAGCAGACGGGTATCCTTGAAGAGGACCTTGAATCGGCGCGGCAAATGTTTCCGCTGGACCTGCCCGGCGTGAGCACCCTCGAAGGAGCCGCCTGGGTGGGCGTCAGCAGCGTCCTTCTCAACCTGGACGAGTTCATCACGCGGGAGTGACCGAGCCATGACCTTCGACGACTTTGCCCGCATCCAGACCCGCAGGGATTTCTTCCGCTACGTCGGCGGCGGACTCGAAACCATCGCAATCGCTCATTTGCTGGCCGAGGAAGGCCGCACGGCAGTCGAAACACCCGCGGTCAACCCGCTCGCCCCGAAAGATCCACACTTCGCCCCGAAAGCGAAGAACGTCATCTTCCTGTTCATGGCGGGAGCGCCCAGCCAGATCGATCTCTACGATCCCAAGCCGGAACTCCGGAAGTGGCACGGCAAGCCCCTGCCGCCGTCTCTCACCAAAGACCTGAAGCTGGCGTTCGTCAAGCCGACGGCCAAAGTGATGGCCAGCGCCCGCCGGTTCACGCCGCATGGGCGGAGCGGGCTCGAGTTTTCCGACTACCTGCCCCGCATCGGCGAGAACGCCGACGAGATCTGCATGTTGCGGTCGATGCACACCGAGGCTTTCAACCACCACCCGGGTCAGTCGCTGCTGATGAGCGGCTCGCCGCTGCCGGGACGCCCGACGATTGGTGCTTGGGCGGCCTACGGCTTGGGGAGCGAGTCACAGGACTTGCCGGCCTTCGTCGTGCTCAGTTCCGGGCGCGGCGCCAGTGGCGGGTCGAGCAACTGGTCGAGCGGATTCCTGCCGTCCACCTATCAGGGCGTCGTTTTCCGCAGCAGCGGTGAGCCGATTCCCTATCTCGCGAACCCGCCCGGTGTCACGCCGCCCACGCAGCGGGCGCGGCTCGACGCCATCCGCAAGCTCAACGAGCAACGCTATCACGACACCGGCGACCTCGAGATCGCGTCGCGCATCCAGTCATACGAGCTCGCCTACCGTATGCAAACGTCGGGGCCCGAACTCACCGACTTCTCCGGCGAGCAACAGCAGACCCTCGACAGCTACGGCGTCGGCAAGGAACCCACCCACCCCTACGCGACGAACTGTCTGCTCGCCCGTCGGATGGTCGAGCGCGGTGTCCGCTTCATGATGCTGGTCCACGCGAGCTGGGACGATCACCAGGAAATCGACAAGAGGCTCGCCAAAAATTGCGCGATCACCGATCAGCCCATCGGCGCGCTCCTCGACGATCTCAAGCAACGCGGCCTGCTTGACGAAACGCTCGTCGTTTGGGCCGGAGAGTTCGGACGCACCCCGATGGGTCAGCTCGAGCGGATCGACGAGCCGTTCGGCCGCGATCATCACCCCAACTGCTTTACGATCTGGGCTGCGGGCGGCGGCGTCAAGGGCGGGCAGGTCATCGGCAAGACCGACGAAATCGGGTTGAACATCGCCGAGGACCCGATCCATATCCACGACTTGCAGGCGACGCTCTTGCGGCAGCTCGGGCTCGAACATACCCGGCTCGTCTACCGCCACATGGGCCGCGATTTCCGCTTGACGGACGTTGGCGGCAACATCATCGAGAAGATGGTCGCCTGAAAACTCGAGGAGAACGATGGCGGAAGAACCTTTCGGAGCAGGCATCATCGGGACGGCGCACTCTCATGCGGTCGGCCACATGACGGCCATCCACGAGTCCAACAACTATCGCTTCGTCGCCGCTGCCGAGCCCAACCCCGTGCTCCTGGAGCGCGCCAGGCGGAGCGGACGCTGGGAAGGCGTCACCTGGATGAGCGTGGACGAATTGCTGGCTCATCCCGGGATCCGGATGGTCTGCATCGAGACCGATCCGCTCGAATCGCTCGAGTGGGCGCTGCGGTCGATCGAGGCGGGCAAGCACACCAAGATCGACAAGCCTCCGGGCGTTGACTATTCGCTTCTCGAGAAGGTCTTCGATGAGGCGGAGCGGCGCCATCTGCTGATCCAGATGGGCTACGTGTACCGTTACAACCCGGCCTTCCGCCTCGCCCACCGCGCCATCCGGGAAGGTTGGCTTGGCCCGGTTCGCTCGGTGATCTGCCAGATGAACGATAGACTGTCCCCTGCCGGCCGCCGCCGTCTCGACGGCTATCCGGGCGGGCAGATGTTCGAGATCTGTTGCCACATGATCGACCCGCTCGTCTGGTTTTTTGGTGAACCGGTACGCGTCAGCCCGACCTTGCGTCACAGCGACCCGGTCGACGACGAACTCGAGGACGATGTCATGGCAACGTTCGAGTTCGACCTGGAGCTGGCCATCGTCAAGAGCAACACGCGCAACGGGGAGCGCTACTTCTATATCTTCGGGCAGGAGGGGTCGATCCAGATCGACAGCCCCGACCGCCCCGAGGTGCGCCTGGCGCTGAGCAAGCCCCATGGCAGGTACGCGGCCGGCGTTCACAACGTGTCCGTCGGGTTGTCGCGCCGCTACCTGCCCGACATGGATGACCTTGCCGTCGCCATCCGCGAGCGGCGCCACGTTCGCTATTTCACGCCCGAGCACGACCTGGCGGTTCAGCGCACTCTGCTGCGGGCCTGCGGAGTTGAAGTGGAAGAGACTTGAGAAACCCGGTCCGGGAGAAAAACATGAAAAACGTCTTGAGAAGAACGTTCTTGAAAGACTCGCTTGCCGGCGCCGCGGCGCTGATCGTGGCTGCTGCCCGGCAAACCCATGCCTCGCCCAATGATCAGATCAACGTCGCGTCGGTAGGTGTCGGCGGCATGGGCACCGGCCACGTGGGGCGCTTGCTCACGCGTGCGGACGTGCGTATCGCGGCGGTCTGCGACATCGACCAGGCCCATCGTGAGCGCACCGAACAGCAAGTCAGGCGCGAAAAGGGTTACGCCCCCAAGTCCGTCGAAGACTTCCGCGAACTGCTCGACGACAAGTCGGTCGATGCCCTCGTCATCGCCACGCCGCATCACTGGCATTGCCCGATTGCCATCCCCGCCATGCAAGCCGGCAAGGACGTTTATGTCGAGAAGCCTGCCAGCCATGTTTTCCGGGAAGGCCGCCTGCTCGTCGACGCCGCCAGGAAGTACAACCGCATCGTGCAGCATGGCACGCAGATGCGATCGAGCGAGGTGACCAAACAGGCCGACAAGCTGCTCAAGGAAGGCGTAATCGGCGATGTCAAGATGAGCAAGGCCTGGAACTGCCAGCGCCACACCCATCGGCAGCCCGTGGCGGACGGCCCCGTGCCGGCCGGCGTGAATTACGACATGTGGCTGGGGCCGGCGAAGGAACGCGGCTTCAACAACAACCGCTTCCACCGGGGCTGGGCCTGGTACCGCGAATACGGCAACGGCGACATCGGCAACGACGGCATCCATGATCTCGACCTCGCGCGCTGGGGACTCGGCGTCGAAACGCACCCCAACCGCATCACCGCTCACGGCAGCCGCATTGACCTCGTCGGAGAGCGCGAGTACCCCGACAACATGATGGTGTCCTACCACTACGACGAAGGCAAAGTCCTCACCTATGAAGACCGCGGGTGGTCCCCGTACGGCAACTACGGCTTCGATAGCGGTAACGCCTTCTACGGCACTGAGGGCTACATGATCTTTTCACGGCGTGGCTACTTCCAGGTGTACCTGGGCAGGAAGGACGAGCCCGGCCCCGGATTGAGGGGCGGGCCGCGGGGCCATCCCGAGCACATGTATGACTTCCTCGACTGCGTACGCACTCGCAAGCAGCCCGTAGCCAATGCCGAAGTCGCTCATCTGAGTTGCGGCCTCACGCACCTGGGAGAGATCGCCTACCGCGCGGGACGCGTTCTCCACTTCGATCCCGAAAAGGAAAAATTCATCAACGACTCCGAGGCCGACAAGATGCTGACCAAGGAATACCGCGAGCCCTGGAGCGTCCCCGACCCCGTCTGACCTTCATTTCTCGCCACTGCCCTCTCTTTCGAAGGCGGGGTAGGAAGCACGGCGCAAGAAGCCCTTCGCGCGTGTATTCCGGGCTGCCGCTCTCCGCGGGGCAAAAGAAGCTAGCCCGCATTTCTCACCACGCGGCGAGGCGAAGTGGGTGAGAGGGCCGCCAGGACGAGGCGCAAGCCGGGCGGAGGAAAAAGGCGCGAGCCGCTTGGTGCGCGCAGGCGTACTTGACCGTACATCGAGCACGGCAAGCAAGCGCAACGAAGTCCTGGCGGTCGTATCGCGTGCTTCGACCGTCGGGTGGTGAGAAATGCAGGCTAGTTCCGCCCCCGCACGAGTGCGGATCAATCACAGCAAAAAAGCCATGTCGTTCCTTTCTCCTACCTCTTCCGTACCGTCGCACCGGCTCCATTTCGACCTATCCGTGGCGAGGATTATGGGTTTTCACATCAGGAAGCGCTGTATCGGCTGCATCTCGCTGTTGGGTTCGGCTGTCTGATTCTCTGCTCAGGGGGCTTCCGGCGGATGTTGGGGAAGATCATGGACAATCGGGAAAGAGCTTCGGAGAGAGAAGGAAACGGTTTCCGGTGGATGCTATAGTGAGGTCCGATTGTGGCCACTCAAACCGCTACCGACGCCATCTATCGCGCTCTGCGCACCCCCGAACCGGACCCCGACCTGGCTCACGCCGCCGTCGAGGAAATCCGGGAGTTGAGTGGGCAGAACGTCATCGCTGTCGTTGGGTCTCAGATCGCCGAGTTGAAGTCCCAGATGGCCGATTTCCGGGCTGAGATGAAGGCGGAGATCACCGAGGTCCGGGCTGAGGTGAAGGCGGAGATCACCGAGGTCCGGGCCGAGATGAAGGCGGGGTTTGCCGAGGTCAACGCTCGCATTGACGCCCAGGCCGCTCGTATTGACGCCCAATCTGCTCGTATTGACACCCAATCTGCTCGTATTGACGTTATGCAACGAGTGGTCTGGCGCGTGATTTGGCCGCTCATCGTTCTGCTGGCCGCTCCTGTCTTGGGCTTTCTTTACCAAACCCTCACCGCCGTCTCGAGATAGCTGATTTCCGGCCTTTTGTTGCTCGCCATTGCGCGGCGGAAAGTGTCGCAAGACAACTGTCAGCGCACAAACGCTTACGCCGGTTTCGTCTCGTCGTAAAATCAATCGTGAAAACGCGTGCGTTTCGCTGGCCTGCATATCTCACCACGCGGCGAGGCGAAGTGGGTGAGAGGGCCGTCAGGGCGAGGCGCGCGCCGCTTGGCGCGCGCAGGCGTACTTGAACCGTACGTTGAGCACGGCAAGCAAGCGCAACGAAGTCCTGGCGGTCGTATCGCGTGCTTCGACCGTCGGGTGGTGAGAAATGCAGGCTAACGTAAGACCAATGCCGCTCGTCTGGAATCGAACGGCGGCGATACTCGGCCTGCTTGCGGCTTCGCAAGGCCTTGGCGCGGGGCAAGACGCCTCCCGTATCGAGTTTTTCGAATCACGAATTCGGCCCCTGCTCGCCGAGAGGTGCGCCGTCTGCCACAGCGACAAGGCCAGGATGGCGGGACTCGACTTGATGTCGGCGGAGGGTTTTGCGAAAGGGGCCGACACGGGCCGGCTTGTCGCTGGCGGCGACATCGACAACAGCCGTCTGGTGAGAGCCGTGCGCTACCGGTCGGACGTCAAGATGCCGCCGACCGGAAAGCTTGACGCGGAGGACATCCGGGCGATCGAACAGTGGGTGCTTTGGGGAGCCCCATGGCCCGAGCCGGCGGATGCTGAAGACCGGCCCAGGCAAGCCGCCGAAAACACGTCGCTTGAAGGCGCCGGCCATTGGGCCTTCCAGCCGTTGAGCCCGGTTGAACCGCCCACCGTCAAAGACTTGGATTGGGCGCAATCTCCGGTCGATCGCTTCATCCTGGCCGAACTCGAAAAACGCGGTGTCGAGCCGGCTGAACGGGCCGGCAGGCTTACTCTCCTTCGCCGCGCCAAGTTCGATCTCCATGGCTTGCCGCCGACTGCAAAGGAGATCGAGATGTTCCTGGCCGACACCGGGCAGGGCGCTTTTGCCCGGCTGGTGGACCGCTTGCTCGCATCGCCTCGGTACGGCGAACGCTGGGGCCGGCATTGGCTGGACGTGGCCCGCTACGCCACATCGACCGGTGTTGACGAAGACCACCGCTACCCCGATGCCTGGCGCTACCGCGACTACGTCATCGACGCCTTCAACCGCGGCCTGCCTTATGACCGGTTCGTGCGGGAGCAAATCGCCGGCGACCTGCTGCCTGCGTCCGAACCGGGCACGGTCAACGTCAACGGCATCACGGCCACCGGCTTTCTCGCGCTGGGCCCGAAGGCGATCGCCCAGCAGGACCGCGTCCAGATGGTCTACGACGTTGTTGACGAGCAGATCGACACGGTTTCGAAAACCTTCATGGGTCTCACTATCGCCTGCTCACGCTGCCATGACCACAAGTTCGATCCCGTTCTGACGACCGATTACTATTCGCTCGCATCCATCTTCGCCAGCACGAAAACCTACGCCGACCTCAGCCTGGAAGAGGGCAACGTCGTTCAGTTCCACATGGAGCCTCTCGTTCCTCGGGAGGTCTACCGACGCTACCGCTCGCACCGGGACCGCATCGACGCCGTGCAGAAGCGCATCGAGTCCATCCTCGAGTCGGCTGCGATCGGCTACATGGAAGATCAACTGCTGCCCAGGATGGTCGACTACATGGCGGCTGCCCGTCGGGTCTACGTCGATGGTGAGGACATGCACGAGGTGGCGAGGGCTGCGGACCTTGATCCCGCTACCGTCAAGAAATGGGCGGAGTATCTCGACCCCGGCGACCAACTGCGTCTCTACTTGAAAGACTGGCATGATGCGGACGCCGCGACGGCGCGCGGCGTCGCCGAGGAGTACCGCAAGGCCTTCGCGGCCTCGTCCGCTGAGTGGCGGGCCAAGGTCAGCTCCTGGAAGCAGGATGTCCGGCGCGCTTATGAGTCCCGCAAGCCGGCGCCCAAAAAGCCGCTGACCGACGGATTCAAGAATCGGGTTCATGAGGAGGCCGCGCTCAAGGAAGGCGGACCCTTCTATCTCGACACCGAACGGCGCACGGCAGTTCTGTCAGCCGAACTGCGAGAACTCGTGGCGGAGTTGCGTTCCGAGCAGGCCGAGCTGGAAGCATCCTCGCCGCCTCGCCCCCCGATGGCATCGGCGGTCATCGAAGGAGAGATCGTCGAACAACCCGTCTTCATCCGAGGCAGCCACCACAACCGCGGCCGGATTGTCCCCAAGATCTTCCCTGTCGTGCTCGCAGGCCGCGGCCAGACCCCCGTCACTCAGGGCAGCGGCCGGCGGGAGCTGGCGGACTGGTTGGTCGCCGGCAATGCAGCCCTCACCAGCCGGGTCATGGTGAATCGCATTTGGCTGTGGCATTTCGGTGAAGGCCTTGTCCGCACGCCGAATAATTTCGGCAAGGTCGGCGAACGCCCCACGCACCCGGCTTTGCTGGACTACCTCGCCCGGGAGTTCATCGATACGGGCTGGTCGATCAAACAGATGCACCGGCGCATCATGAACTCCAGTACCTACCGGATGAGCAGCCGCCCAACGAGCCAGGCGCTCGAGCTCGACCCGGGCAACCGGCTGTGGTCTCGATTCAACCGCCGCCGGCTCTCGATCGAGGAAATGCGCGATTCCGTTCTCGCTCTCGGTGGCTCCCTGGACTTGGCGATGGGCGGAACCCTGCAACCCGAGTTGGGTGATTCGATCAAGGGGTCGTCGAGCCCCGATCCGCCCTATCTCTCTCCCGAAGACACCAACCGCCGCACGGTATACCTGCCTCTCTACCGCAACCGGCTGCCGAAACTGCTGGGTCTCTTCGACTTCGTGGATTCGACCGCCAGCACCGGTCAGCGTTCTCAAACCAACGTCGCGCCCCAGGGGCTGTTCGCCATGAACAGCGGATTCCTGGATGACCGCGCCCACGGTTTCGCCCGGCGGCTGCTGGATGGCGCGGTGGACGATGCCGGGCGGGTCGAGCTTGCTTATCGCCTGGCGCTGACTCGGCCGCCGCATGCCGAGGAACGCCGCCGCATGGAGAATTTCGTCAGTGGTTATCCTGAATCGAGCAGGAAGCCCGCAGCCTGGCAAGGACTCTGTCGTGTTCTCATGGCATCGAACGAGTTTCACTATGTCGACTAGCAAGCCCGTTTCCACCGTCTCGCGGCAACCGGTCTTGCGGCGGCCCGTCTCGCGGCGCGCCCTGCTGCGCCGCAGCGCTCTCGGGTTTGGCGCTCTTGGCCTGATGGGCGTGATGGCCGAAGACAATAACCTCTTCGCTGCGCCGGCCGTCATGAACCCGCTCGACGCTCGCGAACCTCATTTTGCGCCGAAGGCGAAGAGCGTGATCTTCCTCTTCATGCACGGCGGGGTTTCGCATATCGACTCGTTCGACCCCAAGCCGCGCCTCGATGCCGATCACGGCAAGCCGCTTCCTTTCAAGAAATCGCTTCAGTTTGCCGACCGCCATGTCGGCGGCTTGATGAAGTCGCCGTTTCCCTTCAAACGCTGCGGCGATAGCGGCATCCCGGTCAGCAGCTTGTTTCCCCACGTCGGAGGCGTGGTCGATGAGCTGTGCGTCATTCGCTCCATGGTGGGCGATGGCGTCGACCACGGCGCGGCGATGCTGCAGCTTCACACCGGAACCTTCTCCTTCACACGGCCGAGCATGGGTTCTTGGGTGGTGCAGGGCCTCGGGACCGAGAACCGCAACCTCCCCGGCTTTATCACCATCAAGCCGACCTTGTGGCATGGCGGCGAGAAGAACTGGAGCAGCAGCTTTCTCCCCGGCGCTTACCAGGGTACTCCGATTGGCAACTCGTTCATGGACGTGAAGGATATCGAAGCCGAGCCGATCGCCTATCTCGCCCACGAACGCCTTACCTCCGAGCAACAGCGTTATGAGCTGGACATGCTTCGCAAGGTCAACCATCTCCACCAGCGGGAACGCCGGGAAGACCCCCACCTCGAAGCCCGCATCCAGGCCCTTGAACTCGCTTTCCGCATGCAGGCCGAGGCTCCCGAAGCGCTCGATGTCGAGAGGGAATCCGAAGCCACCAGGAAGCTGTACGGACTCGACCATCCGCTGACCCGTGACTTCGGTTGGCAATGCCTTCTGGCCCGGCGCTTCGTCGAGCGCGGCGTCCGCTTCGTGCAATGCACGCACAGCGGCATGGAAGAGAAGTGGGATCACCACAGCGAACTCGCCAAGCTCCACTACGCCAGCGCCCGCGAGATCGATAAACCGATGGCAGGGCTGATCCGCGATTTGAAGTCGCGCGGACTGCTCGAAGAAACACTCGTGGTGTGGGGCGGGGAATTCGGACGCACGCCGTTCGCCGAGGCGGACGGGCGCGACCATAACCCCTACGGCTACAGCATCTGGATGGCCGGCGGCGGGGTGAAACCCGGCTTTATCTACGGTGCAACGGACGATTTCGGCTACCACGCCGTCGAGGATCGCATGCACATCCACGACCTGCACGCCACCATCCTGCACCTGCTCGGCCTCGACCATACCAGGCTCACCTATCATTACGGCGGACGTGATTTCCGCCTCACCGATGTCGCCGGCAACGTCGCGCACAAGCTGATGGCCTGAAGAGAATCCATGGAAAAGATGCGCGTCATACTACGCCGGCGGGAGATCAAGATCGTTTCGAAGAGTGGCTCGGCCCTTCTGAAGATGAGGCTTGCGGTGTGCTTGACCGCATTGCTGCTGGTGGTTTCGAGCCACGCTTTCGCGCAGGAGCCCTTGGTCGGCGAATACGGGGCTGCGCTGGACCGTGCCGAGCAACTGTTCGGGAAGGGCGATCTGGACGGAGTCATTCAGGAGTTGAAGCCTTGGGTGGAGAGGGATGCGAGTCTGGCGGAAGCTCAGCACGGTTTGGGGCTGGCCTACTATCAGAAGCCCGATTTCATCCGGGCCATCCGCCACCTCTCGGCCGCCCTGCCGCTTGAGCCCGAGAACTCCCCCCAGTGGAAACAGACGGTCGAGATCCTCGCCATGGCCTACTACTTCAGTAACCGGGCGCGAGACGCGCTGCCCCTGCTCGAGAAAGCCGTCGCGTGGTCCCGGGGAGACACCAACATCTCCTACACCTTGGCGATGGCGTATCTTGCCACCCACGACGGCCCGAATACGAGGCGAAGCTTCGCCAAGCTGTTCGGGATCGATCCGGAAAACCCCCAGGCGTACGTGCTCGCCGCCGACCTGATGTCACAGGAGAATTACGTGGACGACGCGGAGGCCATGATTCTCGCGGCGCTCGAGAAGCAGCCTGATCTGCCGCTGGTTGCCCACAAGCTGGGATTGATCGCTCTTACTCGCGGGCGGTTCGAACAAGCCGCGGAGTATTTCCGAAAAGAGTTGGTCTCCAACCCCGGGCACTCCAACGCCTGGCATTATCTCGGCGACGCCTACTTCCGGCTGGGAAGATTCGATGAAGCGGTCGATCCCTTGCAGAGAGCCATTTGGCTCAACCTGCGGTCTGCTCGGTCCTATGTGCTGTTGGCGAAAGTGTATTCTCAGCAGGAGCGCTACTTCGTGGCCGAAAACACGCTGAAGCGCGCCATCGACATGGATCCAAGGAACTACGAAGCCCACTTTCAACTCGCGCGCATCTATCACAGGACCAACCGGCCCGCGTTGGCGAAAAAGCAGATGGCCGTTGCGAATGAGTTGCGCCAGTCGATGCCGACCAACTGACCTGAAACATCCCCCCCAGGTCAAGCGGCCTTGACGCCGATCCGCATGTTTCGAGCTGGCATAATCCGAGCGCCGGCGGAGGAAAACGAGCCGGCATGTCTCCCCGCGTGGCGAGGCGAAGTGCGTAAGAGGGCCGTCAGAAAGAGGCGCGAGCCGTCCACGCCGGCAACACGGCCTTTATGGTTTTTTCACGAGACACGAAACACGGCTTTTTCCGTGGCCCGTTTGGTACCTGTTGGTACTGAAGCCCTTCAGTCTTTTTTTCGGCCGCGCCGGCATAGCATGAGCAGAGAAGAGCTGTTTCTCATGTCCCGTGAGGCCTGATCCTTGACGCAAACGAAAGCAATGAAAAAGGTTTACCGGCCCGCCGGCGTTTCCCGGTAGAGCAATCGCAAGCCGCGGCCAACGGTTTTTCACGAGACACGAAACACGAATCACGGCCTTTTCGAGCCACGGCTTTGTCGAATCGTTGCCTCTTGGTACTGAAGGGCTTCAGTCTTTTTTTCGGTCGGGGGCCGGTTTATGTTGAGAGTGATGACGCCGTTGTTGGGAACGAAAACCCCATCCGCGCTCGTCGGGGCCAAGTCGGGTGGGGACACAAGAGCCGCCCGGTCGCTGCTTTCCTGCGTGTTGTGGCGCGGCATCGGGCGGCTATGGCGCGGCATGGGCGGCATGGGGCGCCCCGAGCCGCTGTCCGCGCACCATCCGCGCCAGCAACAGGGCCTTTCGGGTTTTCACGGGTCACGAGAAACGAGTCAAGAGACACGAAACGCGGCCTTTGACAGCCGTTCGGGTCGCCATGGGAGCGCAAGAGTCGCATCACGAAAAACCGCCGCCCGGTCGCTGCTTCCCTGCGCGTTGTGGCGCGGCATGGGGCGGCTATGGTGCGGCATGGGCGGCATGGGGCGCCCCGAGCCACTGTCCGCGGCACCATCCTCACCAGTAGCAGGGCCTTTTGGGTTTTCACGAAACACGAAACACGAAACACGAATCACGGCTTTTATGCTTCCCAACCCACCATTTCCCGCTATTTCCCACCATTTCCCGGTAAAAAATTTGTCCCTGAGCCAGTATCCACGTCCCGTCCACCGTTCTCGGTCGGCCTTGAGAGGAGCGCCGTTCGCCGCAGCTCCGTCATTTCCACTGCCTCGACGACGACTCTCTCAACCAACAAGGGGACATTTCTATCGAGGCTTGACAGACAGAAAAAAAGGCTTGACTTTGGGTGAATCGCAATCTACCATTGGGCAGCACATCTGTACGTATCTGTATGCAGTTCGAAGTCCCGGTCGTTCATCCTTAGAAGGCTTGGAGGTTTTCGAAGTGTTGCACAGTCGTTCACGATTTCTGTTTCTGGTAGCGCCGCTTCTCGCGGCGCTTTTTAGTTTTCAGACCCCGGACGCCGGCTTTGCCCAGGTGACTGCCGGGTCCAGCATCTTTGGCACCATCACCGACCCGAACGCAGCGGCCATCCCGGACGCCGAGGTGAAGGTGATCTCAACCAGCACCGGCCTGACAAGAGTAGTCAGAACGAATGCTGTTGGAAGTTATGTCGTGCAGCAGCTCACGGCGGACACCTACGACATCGAGGTGTCCCAGGAGGGGTTCAACGTTGCGCGCGTCACCGACGTCTTGCTGCAGACCAACGAAACGGTTCGCCGCAACGTCGAACTGGTTCTCGGAGCGGTGACCGAAACCGTCGAGGTGGTGGCCGCCGCCGAGTTGACGAACACCTATACTTCACAACTCTCGCAAACGGTCGATTCGAAGCGCGTGGTCGAGTTGCCGCTGAACGGACGTGACGTCACGCAGCTTTCCCTGACGGTCGCCGGAGCGTCGGTCACCGACAGGTCCACCGCATTCTATGCCGGCACGTCTGGGTTTGACACGACTACGACGGTGGTCAACGGCAATCGGACCCAGGGTAACTCATACATGCTGGATGGTATGGGAAACCAGTTCATGGAGCGCCGGGTGTCGAACATCTATCCCAATCCCGATGCCGTGGAGGAGTTCACGCTGAACACGGCGCAATACTCCGCCGAGATGGGCGGCAACCCCGGGGCGCAGCTCAGCGCCGTGACCAAGAAGGGGACCAATCAGCTTCACGGATCGATTTTCGAGTTCGTCCGCAACGGGTACTTCAACGCCCGCAACGCCTTCGACACTCGAGGCCAGGACGACGGTCTGAAGCGGAACCAGTACGGCTGGGCCATCGGCGGACCCTTTTACATTCCGAAAGTGTTCGACGGGCGCAACAAGTTTTTCTGGATGAATTCATACCAGTCAACGCCGATCCGCAAGCCGGGGTCGCCCGGTTTCCACCAGAGCTGGACCGCGCTCGAGAAGAGAGGCGACTTCACGGAGCACCTGACCGGTATGATGCGCTCGGTGCCCTCCCCGGCGTGCGACGGCTCGATGCTCTCGGTCGATTCGGGCGCCATCTTTGACCCCGCGTCAGCCAACAGAGCTTGCGGCTCGCTGGGTCTGCCCTATCCCAATAACACCATGCCGGCCACGAGGGTGGACCCGATCATGGGTAGCATCCTGTCCCAGCACACCCCCGATTCACCCTCGGTAGGGTACCTCATTCCCCATTTCATTCCGGCCGCGCAAGATCAGTATCAGTGGGTCAATCGGGTGGACGCCATCCTGGGCGACCATTCGATCATGGGCCGCTTCATCTACGGCAACAAGTTCGGCGGCGCTTTCAACGATCCTCAGGATGCCTTGTGGAACGTCGGAATCAACGACGGGGGCAACACGACGGAGGCCATGACGTGGGCGATTACCGACACCTGGACGGTCTCTCCCAACGTGCTGGTTACGGGCGGTTTCGGTTTCCTCAAGAACCCCTTTGCCCTGACGCCGCATCCTTTCTTGACTTCCTGGTCGGCTCACGGCTCCGACATCCAGAACGATCCGGGCTGTCAGGATCTGAACTTCGGTGTCGCCGGCCGTGGCGGAATCCGGATCTGGGACCGCTGCGCCGCCAAAGACACCCACTCGTGGGAGATCAACACCGCCGTGAAGTGGATCCGGGGAAATCACGACATCGCGATCGGCGGACTCTACTCCAAGCACCACAATGCGAACCCCAATGAGCCTCCGCTGCAATCGGGAGGAGGCTTCTCGTTCACCGACACCTTCACCGGGCTGGCCGCGGCGGATGCGGTGGCGGGTCTGGCGAGCCTGTACCGGGTGGGTAGTTATGGCGAGGCGCGTCTCGCGGGCAGTTATCGGATTCTGGCCTCGCTATACGTGAATGACAATTTTCGCGTCAACCGCAAACTGACGCTGAACATGGGCGTTCGTTGGGACCCGGGCACCCACTCCCGCGACAAGTTTCGCGTCGACGGCACCCGTTGGATGTCATGGCCTTTCCCTGGACAGCAATCCCAGAGATTTCCGAACGCGCCTCCCGGCTGGTTGTATTGGGGTGATCCCGGTACGCCTGACACGAATGCGTTCGCCCGCTTGAATCAGTTCGCCCCCCGGCTCGGGTTCGCTTACGACCCGAGCGGGACCGGCAGGTGGGCGGTCCGCGGCGGTGTCGGAAGCTATTTCGGTCAGATGCAGGCAGGCGGCTTTGCGCTGGGAGGCGCCGGTTCGTCCGCTTCGCCTTATGCCTCCGGCAACATCAACATCGTGAATCCCGTCAGCATCAAGAATCCCTGGGATTCGCCTCCGTACAACGGCACGGTAGCTATTCCGATCCCGCCGGCCGACTCGTCTTCGGCGGTCCCGCTGCCGTTCCCCTCTCAATGGGCTTATGATCCGAATACGAAAAACCCCAACACGTGGAACTGGAGCCTGACGATAGAGCGGAACATGGGCAACGATGTCCTGCTGCGGGGCGCCTATGTGGGAAGCCGCGGCACGCACATCATCGGCGGATACGAGACGAACCTCCCCGTCTTCATTCCGGGGCAGTCCACTCAGGCCAACCGTCAGGAACGCCGTCCCGATCCGAATTTCCAGGCCATCAACGTCAGCAGCGGAATCGCCGATTCCTACTACCACTCGTTGCAGTTGACGGCAGAGAAACGCTATGCCGGAGGGTTGACGTTTCTCGTCAACTACACCTTGTCGAAGTCCATCGACACGGGGTCCAACGACATTGGCTGGGCCGGGGCGTTCGGCAACCAGGACCCGCGCGGTCCGTGGTTCAATCGCGGGTTGTCGGAGTTCGACCGCACCCATGTCGTCAACGCGTCGATGGTGTGGGACCTGCCGAGGGTCAGGTCGGGGCCGCCCGCACTGCAATACCTGGCGAGTCACTGGGAGATTTCGTCGCTGGTCTTCATTCGCAGCGGCAACCCGTTTACTCCCGTCAGCAGTAGGGGCAACTCGCTTTCGCCCGGGCACAGCAGTGTCGACCGCGCCGATGTGGTTCCCGGCGTCGATTGGCGGTTGAACAACGTAAGCCGTCACGATGCGATCCACAAGGGCTATTTCAACCAAGCCGCCTTTACGACCCCCCCCTTGGGTACGCGCGGCAATGCAGGCCGCAGTATCATGCGGGGGCCTGGTTTCGCCGGTACGGACTTGATGCTAGCCAGGTTCTTTCCGATCAATGAGAGATTGCGGTTGCAGTTGCGGATTGAAGCGTTCAACGTCTTCAATCAGACGAACTTCAATGGCATACGCGGTCATGGTTCGCCAGCCTTCACGAACGTAGACAACCCCAGCTTCGGGCTGCTTCTTGTCAACGGGGCTCAGGACCCGAGGATCATGCAATTTGGCCTCAAGGTGCTTTTCTAGGCGCTCAGCGGCCGGCGGGCTGCTGGGCGCGGGCGCCTGACAAACGCGATGAGTTCACAGTTGTCACGACGGCTCTGCGCCTCGTTGCGTAGAGCCGTCGTACCGTTCATGGACTACTTGTTCACCGCGGCGCTGCCGCTCGACGGACGCCCGGTTCCAAAGGGCCGGTTCGCGCGAAAGTCGGTGATACAATGTGACCCCTCGACGATGCGGAAGTGTATCTGCTTCGCCACCGTTTTGCTGGGCTTTGCGGTTCCCCTGGTTGCAGGATCTGCGGATGCCTCCACCCAACCTGAAGTCCTGACACGCGCTGTTCCACCCCCTGCTCGGGAGGCCATGCAGGGAGTGGACTACGAAGATGTGACCGAGGCCTCCGGCCTGGCTCGGTTTCAGCATATCGCGGGGGAGCCTCTCAAACCCTACCTGCCGGAAACCACGGGCTCCGGACTGGCTCTCCTCGATTTCGATAACGATGGATGGGTCGATATCTACTTCGTCAATTCTCTGACGCACGCCGCTCGAAGAGGTAAGGAAAAGCCGTTGCCGTCCGCCTTGTTTCGCAACAACGGCGACGGAACGTTCACCAATGTCACTGCCGGTGCCGGCGTCGAGAACAACCGCTGGGGCACGGGAGTCTGCGCCGGCGATTTCGACAATGACGGTTGGGCGGATCTTTACGTCGTCAACCTGGGAAAGAGCCGCCTGTACCGCAACAACGGCAACGGGAGCTTCACCGATGTCGCACCTGAAGCGGGAGTGCAAGTGGACCTGTGGGCGACCGGCTGCGCCTTCGGAGATTACGACCGCGATGGGCGCCTGGACCTCTACGTGGCCGGCTACGTCGAATTCGATTGGGACAATCCGCCTCCGGCCGGTGAGTCAAGTGAAGACGCGGAGAGCGGAAATCGGCCCGCGCTCCGTTCTGCATCCGACTCCCCGGCGCGCCCTGCGAGCAACGATCGCGGCGGCATGAGCGGAGCGGCCTACGATCCCGGACAGCCGTTTTGCACGTTTCTCGGTATGCGGGTGGCGTGCGGACCGCTGGGCATGAAGGGCGCCCCGGACTTCCTGTTCCGCAACAACGGAGACGGCACGTTCGATGACGTTACCCGGAAAGCAGGCGTTGTCGACGAGCAACTCTACTACGGCTTTGCCGTGGGTTGGGTGGATCTCGATGACGACGGCCGGCTGGATCTGGTGGTGGCCAACGATTCGAAGCCCAACTACGTGTACCACAACCAGGGAGACGGCACTTTCGAGGAAATAGGCTATCTCAGCGGACTCGGCACCAATGCCGACGGGCGCGCGCAGGCCTACATGGGCATGGCGATCGGGGATTACAACCACGACGGCGCATCGGACTTTTTCCTGACGACGTTTTCGAATGACAACTATTCGCTCTACCTCAACCGAGGGAACCTGGACTTCAACGACGTGACGCAGACCGCCGGTCTGGGATCGATTACGATTCCCTTTCTCGGCT
Source organism: Bryobacterales bacterium (assembly GCA_028819575.1). Taxonomy (GTDB): domain Bacteria; phylum Acidobacteriota; class Terriglobia; order Bryobacterales; family UBA6623; genus JAPPLB01. The sequence goes on from JAPPLB010000002.1 coordinate 24,665, forward strand.
GGGGTGCGCTATTCCTGGACTACGACAACGACGGCTGGCTGGATATCCTCGCGGCGAACGGGCACGTGTATCCGCAGGTGGACGAACATAGCCGATTCACCTCTTTCCGGCAGCGCACCTTGCTGGTCCGGAATCTGCGCAACGGCAAGTTCGTCGACGTGACCGGAAACCTGGGACCCGGCATGATCAGGCCCAAGAGCTCACGCGGGGCGGCAGTGGGGGATCTGTTCAACGATGGCGGTCTCGACATCGTTCTGATCAACGTCGATGAACCGCCCACTCTGCTTCGCAACCGGGGTGGGAATAGCGCCGGGCATTGGCTTTCGCTGCAACTGATCGGCGACCCGGCACGCCGAACACCGCGCGATGCCATCGGGTCGGTGGTCTTTTGCGAGGCCGGAGGCTTTCGCCAGAAGGGCGAAGTGGCGTCCGGGCGCAGCTACGTTTCCCAAAGCGACCTGAGAGTCCATTTTGGATTGGGCGCTGCGGAGCGTGTCGACAAGCTCGAGATCCGCTGGTCGAACGGAGAGAGCGAGACGATAGCCATCCCTGAGGTGAACAGGTTCTACACGGTCGTCCAGGGCGAAGGGATTCGCAAGTGACGAAGGCCGCTTTCACGGGCACAGTTTTTGGGTTGCTCTTTCTTCTCCGATCCGTCGTCGCCGCGCCGCCCCAAGACCAGCTCCAACGGACGACCCAGTTGTGGACCGAGGGCATCATCGATGTCTCCGGGCTCGCGGCGCTGACAGCTTTCTCGAACGTCCCCTACGACGATCAGGACCTCGACAGCATCTGTGCGATGAAGCAAACCGTCGTTCGCAACGCTTTCCAAGCCACCGGAGACTACCTGGCTCATCTGGAATCGGCTCCGCCGGCGCAGCGCGATCACCAGTCGATCATGAAGCTTCACCATCAGTTGGCCCAGCTCCATAGCTATCAGGGCGACATGAAGCGCGCGATCGAACGCTTCGAGGCGGCGTACCTCATCGCCGCCGAGCAGAAGCTCGCCTATTTTCAACAGTCGCTTGAAGAAAAACTGGGTATCGCGCAGATGCGCCGCGGAGAAGTCGAAAACTGCGTCGAGAGCCACAATGCACGGAGTTGCATCTTCCCGCTCTCCGCGGAGGCGCTGCACCAGCGGCCTTCCGGCTCGGAAGCCGCGATCAAGCACTTCTTGAAGTTTCTCGCGAAAGCCCCGGACAATCTCGAAGTCCGCTGGCTCCTGAATGTTGCCCACATGACGTTGGGAAGCTATCCCGCGAAGGTGCCCCCGGCGCATCTCCTCCCGCCTGCGGTGTTCCAATCCAAAGCGGAGGTCGGGGCAATGAACGACGTGGCGCCTTCGTTGGGACTGGATGTGTCGAACATGGCCGGCGGCGCCATCCTCGAAGACTTCAACGGCGACGGCTATCTCGATGCAGTGGTCTCGAGCCAGGATAGTTGCGCCCCGCTCCGGTACTTCCGCAGCAAAGGAGACGGAACGTTCGAAGATGAAACGGCGGAAGCAGGGCTGGCGGATCAGCTCGGCGGGCTCAATCTGATCCAGACGGATTACAACAACGACGGCCGGCCGGACATCTTTGTTCTTCGCGGAGGTTGGGAAGTCCCGATGCGGAACTCGCTGCTGCGCAGCAACAAAGACGGGACGTTCACCGATGTGACCCGCGAGAGCGGCTTGGCTGTCCCTGCGACCGCAACGCAAACGGCTGCCTGGGCGGACTTCGATCTCGACGGCTACCTGGATGTGTTTGTCGGCAACGAGTTTTCGCCCAGCCAGTTGTTCCGGAACAGGGGGGACGGGACATTCGTTGATGTCGCCCCTGCGGCCGGCGTCGACCGTACCGCGTTCACGAAAGCAGCCGTCTGGGCAGACTACGACAATGATCGATATCCCGATCTCTATGTTTCGAACTACGCCGAAAAGAACTTTTTCTATCGTAACAACGGCGACGGCACGTTTACGGAGGCGGCTCGGATGTTGGGAGTCGAGAATCCGGTCTACAGTTTCCCGGCATGGTTCATGGACTATGACAACGACGGCAGGCTTGACCTGTTTGTCTCAGGCTATGTTCAGTCCATGGCGGATGTTGCGAGAGGGTATCTGGGACAACCGTTGAAGGGAGAAACCTTCAAGGTTTACCGCAACGTGGGAAAGAGTGGTTTTGAGGATGTTACCGGCGCGCTGGGAATGGCGCGGAACATTCTTACCATGGGCTGTAATTTCGGCGACATCGACAACGACGGTTACCTGGATTTCTACCTGGGCACCGGGGCGCCCTCTTACGGTGCGCTGATGCCGAATCTTCTCTTTCGCAACGAAGCGGGCAAGGCATTCTCGGACGTGACCTCGTCCTCGCGAACCGGACACCTGCAGAAAGGCCACGGAATCGCTTTCGGCGACATCGACGGCGACGGCGACCAGGACATTTTTCTCCACACCGGCGGTGCTGTCCCCGGTGATGCCTACCGGAATGCAGTGTTCCGGAACCCTGGACACGGCAACGACTGGATCGCCATTCAGCTTCAAGGTGAGAAGACGAACCGTGCTGCAGTCGGCGTTCGCATCAAACTCGTACTTCCCGGAGGCCGGGAGGTTCACCGTGAGGTGACCAGCGGTGGTTCGTTCGGAGCCTCCAGCTTTGAGCAACATGTGGGGGCGGGGAATGCGGATCGCATAGCGGCCCTCGAAATCTGGTGGCCTGCGAGCAACACGCGCCAAACGTTTGAGAACATCACTACGAATCAGGTTCTTGCCATCAAGGAATCCTCGGAAAACTACGATGTGATCGAGAGGCAGTCCTTTCACCTCACCGAAAAGGATGCTCCTCACAAACACTGACTCGGCCCGGGGGAAGAACAGGACAGTGAACGGCCATATTTCACGGAGAGGGAAGCTGGGAGCCGTCCTTGCCCTTCGGAGTGGCCGAACCCATTGCGAGTAGATCGTGACCTTGTCTCGAACCTTTTGGGTGATCCTGAGCCTCTGCCTTCCGGCAGGGGTCACGACCCTTGCTGCGGCCGAAGCGCAACCCGGAACGGAACGTGTGTTGGGGATGATCCTGGTGAGCGAGCGGGAAAGGGCCGAGGAACTCCTGGCGCGCATCCAGGCAGGCGGCAACTTTCAAGTTCTCGCGACACGGTATTCAACGGACGCAACCGCAGCCGAGGGCGGTTATCTCGGTCCGGTCAAGCTGACGGACGTTCGCCCGGAGCTGCGTCAGGCTCTCGAAGGGGTCGCTCGAGGACAAGTGACCCCTGTCTTTCAGACACCCGCGGGTTTCATGATTCTCAAGGTCCTCCGGAAGGCCCGACCGAAAGTCGACCCGAAGACCGGTTCGAGCGCGATTCAGTTCGCAGCCTATGTGTCGGGGTTTGAAGAGAGCCTTTACTTTTTCTCCCGCCACCCGAAACCTGCGGAATATGCTCAGGATTTGAAAGCCATCTGCGAGATCAGGCGAGCGGCCAATGAGGCGGCCGTCGCGGATTTGGAAGCCCGGCTGGCTGAAAGCACCGATGCTCAGGAACTCCTCCGGAATCACCATACGGTCGGACAACTGGCCGCTTATCAAGGCTCGATGGACAGGGCCATCGAGCATTTTGAGGCGGCGTATCGGATTGCCGGCGACAACGACGTGACCGACTTCAAGCCGGCGCTCCAGGAAAAACTCGGAGTCGCCCATTTGCGCCGGGGTGAGGTCGAGAATTGCGTCCACGACCACAACGTGCAGAGTTGCATTTTTCCGCTCAGCCGAGCGGCGCAGCATCGCCGACAATCGGGTTCCGAGAAAGCGATGGGGCTCTTTCTGGAGTATCTTCGGGACAATCCGGAGGACCTGGAGGTGCGGTGGCTGGGAAACATTGCCGCGATGACTTTAGGGAAGTATCCCGATGGCATCCCGTCCGATCTTCTTTTTCCCCCGCGGACATTCGAATCCCAGGATGATGTCGGCCGCTTTGTGGATATCGCAGCGGCGTCGGGGTTGGACCTCTTGAATGCCGCAGGCGGCTCGATCATGGACGACTTTGACAATGATGGGCTCCTGGACATCGTCATCTCGGTTGTCAATGTCTGCGAACCCATGCACTACTACCACAACAATGGCGACGGCTCGTTCAGCGACTGGACGAAGCGGGCCAAACTCAGCGGTCAACTGGGCGGCATCAACTTGAATCAGGCCGACTACGACAACGACGGACGGCTGGATATCTTCGTCATGCGGGGCGGTTGGGAGTTCCCGATGCGGAACTCACTTCTTCGAAACAATGCGGATGGGACGTTTACCGACGTCACCGTGGAAAGCGGTTTGGCCTCTCCGGCGTATCCGACGCCCACCGCGAGCTGGGCGGACTACGATAACGATGGTTTCGTTGACCTCTTCGTAGGGAATGAGAACGCCCCCGGACAATTGTTCCGAAATAACGGTGACGGGACCTTCACCGACGTGGCGAAGAAGACGGGCATGGACCGCAAGGCGTTCACGAAGAGCGCCGCATGGGGTGACTACAACGACGATGGATTCCCCGATCTCTACGTCTCGAACTTCGAGGCGGAGAACTTCCTTTATCACAACAACGGGGACGGCAGCTTTACAGAAGTCGCCCGCGCACTCGGGGTCGAGGGGCCGATCGTCAGCTTTCCGGTCTGGTTCTTCGATTATGACAACGACGGCCGGCAAGACCTTTTTGTGTCGAGCTATGTGCAGTCGGTGGCCGAAATCGCTGCCGAGTATCTTGGTCTTCCCACCCGGGGTGAGACCATCAAGCTCTATCGCAACACGGGACGAGAGGGTTTCGAAGACGTAACGGAACAAGCAGGTCTGGACCGTATTTCGATGGCGATGGGCGCGAACTTCGGTGACATTGACAATGACGGGTTCCTGGATATCTACCTGGGCACAGGCTCTCCGTCATATTCGTCTCTGGTGCCGAATCTGATGTTTCGGAATCAAGGAGGCGAGACTTTCGCTGACATCACCTCTTCGTCCGGCACGGGTCATCTCCAGAAAGGGCACGGCATCGCCTTTGGCGATCTCAACAACGATGGCGATGAGGACATCTTTCTGCATGTGGGCGGAGCGGTTCCTGGTGACACGTACCGTAACGTGCTGTTCAAGAACCCCGGCCATGAGAACAACTGGATCGGTTTGAAACTAGTGGGGGAAAAGTCCAACCGGGCGGCCATCGGGGCTCGGATTAAAGCGACCTTGGCGTCGGAGGGCACAGAGCCTCGATCGATATATCGGGTGGTTACCAGCGGCGGATCGTTTGGTGCATCGAGCTTCCAACAGCACATTGGTCTCGGGAAAGCACATCGCATCGAAACGCTCGAAATCCGCTGGCCGACAAGTGGCTCAACGCAGGTTTTCAAGCATGTGGGCGTAAACCAGACAGTTGAAATCAAGGAGTCGGAAAACAACTACCGCACACTCGCCCGACCCTCGTTTGCGTTCCGAGGCGCCGAAGGAGCAAGCCGTCACTGAGGGATCGTGACGCTGGGATCGAGCCTGCGGGCTTGGTGGAAGAACTGCATCGCCCGAGATCGTTCACCCTCTTTCCAGTAGGTGAGCGCCATTTGATGGTAGGCCCGGGCCGAATCGGGTTTGATGCGAAGCGCCCGCTCGATTTCCTCTCGCGCCTCGATATACGAACCTGCCTGCCCCAATGCAGCCGCTAGATTCAAGTGCAGTTCCCCGTTATCAGGAGCCGTCTCCAGCAGGCGGCCATACTCCACCGCCGCCGCCGCATACTCGTGCTTCGCAAACAGAGCCGCCGCCAGAAGGCGGCGTGCCTCGTCCAGCTCGGGATGGAGATCAAGCAACTCCCGGAAAGTTCCGACAGCCTCTTCGAAATTGCCGGCATCAAGCGCGTGCACGCCCTGCCGGTAATTGGAATTCTCAGTGAGTAGCAGGAATTTCCGCCGCTGGCGATCGGCGGCGGCGTTTTGCCCTGACTGATCGAGAGCCTCTACCAGGAGTTCATGGAGCTGCAGGTGAGTCGGTTCGTGCTGCAGGGCCTCGCTCCAAGCTGCGATGGCGGCGGCCGTTTCCCCGCCGGCATCGAGTAATTCGCCGTACTCCAGACAAGCCTGGACCAGTATCCGGTCAGCGGAACAAGCTTTCCGATACTCCTCCAGAGCGCCCGCGCCATCTCCAGAATCCCTCAGAACGCGGGCCAGGTTCCAGCCGGCCCGAATGTGGTCCGGCTGCAGTCGGAGCGTTGTGGTGAGCGACGCTTTTGCCGCTTCCCAACGCCTTCTAGTGGCAAGAACAAGACCCAAGTTGTAGTGGGCCTCCGCAAAGTTGGGGTCGATGCGCAGGCATTCTTGGAACTCTCGTTCCGCCCCGGCAGCGTCTCCGTTCAACATCAAGAGCGACCCGTAGTTGAGGTGTCCATCCGGGGAGCCGGGATCGAGTTCGATGACCCGCCGGAACTCTTCGCCGGCTTTCACCAAGTCGCCTCTGCGCTGGTACGCGATACCGAGGACAGACCGGATAGTCGATACATTGTCTGCACCCTCCAGAGCCTCTTTCAGTAAGTCGATAGCCTCCTGGAAACGGCTCTGTTCGAGCGCGGACAGCCCCTGCTGGTAAGAGAGATAGCTCTGATCGCTCGCAACCGCCGTTCGCCCTTCTTGTTTGAGCCGTTTGGCAATCTCGAGGTGTCTTTCTGCAGCCTTTTTGTTTTCGTTCTGCTTGAGGAGTGTTCGCCCGAGCTGGTAGTGCGTCTCGAAAGAATCAGGGTTCAATGCCACAGCGTGTTTCAACTCGGCGATCGCCTCCGCCACTTGATCCAGATGAGCGAGGGTTTGCCCGAACCGGACACGGTACTCGGCGGATTCAGGATTCTCTTTCGCAGCGCGGCGAAACGATGCCAGAGCTCGTTCTGTGTCGCCTCCTTTCCAGTGGATGATTCCGACGTTGAAATGCGCCTCGGAATAGTTTGGTTTCTGAGCGATGGCGGCTTCGAATTCGGATAAGCCGAGATGTTCGGAGCCGACTCGATCTCCGAAAAGGAGTCCCAGAACAAAGTGGGCCTCGGGGAAACGGGGTTGGATCTCGAGCGCCTTGCGGAGCGCCTTCTCCGCTCCTGATGAATCTCCCCACAGCCGCAGGGCATTCCCCAGGTTGTAATGCGCCTCCGCTTTCTCGGGAGCAAGACGGATCGCGGTCTCGAACTCCGAAACGGCGCGGCCTGCGGCGTCCTTTTCAAGGAAATACTGGCCTAGACGAAGATGGCCTTCGAAATCGGAGGCGGGCTCTTGAGCCAGGCTCAGCGCCGTAATGGCGTAAACAGCGAGCACTATCGGTCTTCCGTGCCGCGACCACGTTGTGATTCTGGTCACGATACTGAGGCCGGGTTGCACCTGCTTGCACCTCACTGGTGGTGTTCTTTCCCGTGGTTGATCGTCCGAAACACTGGCCGTCTCGATCGTGGGCCGGTAGCGCTATTAATGTCCGTCCGCGGGAATGATTTGCTTCTGAGCCACTTCGAAATGCTGTCGAGCTTCTTCAATTCGTCCTGTGTCAAGCAGAGCCATGGCCAACGCCTCCCGGATACGAGGCGTGTCCGAGCGCTTGATCGCCTCGAGGAGATGAGCCACAGCGCGTTCGGGACGTCCCGACCTTGCTGCCGCGACACCCGCATTGTAGAGTGCATCGACCAGATCGGGATCGAAGCGCGCCGCCTGCTCGAAGTACTGTTCCGCTAACAGAAAATTCTCTTCACGAGCCTCCAGAAGCCCTAGGTAGTTGTGAGTGGGTCCATCCTGGGGTGCCATCTCAAGCGATTTCTCCAGCAGGCTCCGTGCTTCGGCAGGGTTGCCTTGTTGGAGGTAAGCCAGCGCCAGGTTGCGCGCGGCGGAGACACTGGGCCGCCCCTCGAAGGACTGTCTGAGAGCACTGATACCCTGCGCCAGGTCACCCTGTTGCAGAGACCTGCGGGCGGCCTGCTCTAGTGCGTCGGCTCGCCACACGGCTTCTTGGCGGGCGGTCAGATCTCGAAAGGCGCGCAGTTCCTGCAAGGCCTGCGTTCTCTCGCCAGCCGCGCGGTGTAGTGCCGCAAGTTGGAAGTGAGCACCGGGGTGTTGAGGGTCGAGTTGCACAGCTTCGTTCAGGTGACGACGCGCACCATCCTGGTCCCCGATCTTGAGCAACGCCGAACCGAGGTAATAGTGAGCAAAGAAGTCTTTCTGTCCGCGGGCCATCGCCTCCTGCAAAGGAGATGTCGCTTCGTCCCAGCGGCCAAGCTGAAACAAAGTAATCCCGAGAAAGAAGTGTCCCTGTGGGAAATCCGGCGCCAGCCGGACCACTTCCCGGTACTGTTCCAGCGAACCGGACTCATCTCCCGTCCGTGCCAGCGTGAAGGCCAGGTTGAAGCGCAACTCGGGGTCATTGCCTGCGTAGGCGAGGGCCCGGGTGTAGGCTTCGGCCGCCTCCCGCATCTTGCCGGTGTGGCCCTTGCGAGCCTGCGCGAGGAGAGCGTTTCCGAGTTGCACCTGCGCCCGTGGGTGTTGCGGAGAGAGCCGAAGAGTCTCACGAAAGGCCGCTTCGGCTGCTTGGAACTCGCCCGTGTTCAGCAGCGCCAATCCGAGGTTGTAGCGGTGAGCCCCGACGCCAGGTTGCAGAATAGTCAGGGTCTGGAAGCGAGCGGCGGCGTCTCCGAATCGCTGCGCCCCGGCGAGACAGTATCCGAGTGAACTGAGAATCGATACATTTTCGGGATCATGTTGAAGTGCTTGCTCGAAGTATGAAGCAGCGACTGCAAAATTCTTTGCTTCCATCGCCCGGACAGCTTGTTGCAACACGTTGCCAGGTTGGGCTGACCAGCAAACAGCGTTCAGCAACAAGCAATGGGTCAGCAGACGGCAGGAAGTACAGAAAAGCGTCGATAATCGTATAGCTTCCATGTAACGCTTTGCTACAATCTACCATGGGTATAGTGCACCATGAGACCGTTGTTGTTGGGGTTTCTGATCGGATGTCAGTGCTTCGCGGCGACGGAAACGGTGACACCCAGCTTCCGCAACGATATCATCCCCGCTATCACGAAGTTAGGTTGCAATTCCGGCCGCTGCCACGGTTCCCAGTACGGCAAAGGCGGCTTCAAACTATCTCTGTTGGGCTTCGATGTTGCATCCGACTACAACGCGATCGTAAAAGACCTCAAGGGAAGGCGCGTTAATCTCAACGATCCTGCCGTAAGCCTGGTCCTGCGCAAGCCGACTCTGACGATTCCTCACGGTGGCGGTCTTCGCTTCGCCGTAGATTCGTCGACCTACAACCTCTTGCTGAGTTGGATTGCAGCGGGAGTCCCAGAGCCCCTGGCGACCGACCCCCGACTTACGAGTGTCGATGCTCGTCCCGCATCCCGGAAATTGAGCATCGGCGAGAAGTTGCCGCTGAAGGTAACTGCCCGTTTCAGTGACGGGAGCACGCGGGACGTAACACGGACGTGCCGCCTGGAGGTGTTGAACGATAACGTCGCCGAGGTCTCCCCGCAAGGTGTGGTCACCGCGACAGCTGGCGGAAGGGCCGCCGTTTTGGCTCGTTACATGGGGAAGACTGCCGTCGTGAACCTGTTGACGCCGTACGCCCCTCCCGATGAAAGTTCATCCTTCGAAACCAACAATTACATCGACGAGATACTCGCCGGGAAATGGGAGCAGCTCGGACTCCGTCCTGCGGGGCCTTCGAGTGACACGCAGTTTCTTCGCCGTGTGTATCTGGATCTGATCGGCATACTGCCCTCAGAGGCCGAAGTGCGGGCTTTCGTGTCCGACACTTCCGAAGACAAGCGGTCGAAGGTAATTGACCATCTGCTGGAACGTCCCGAATACCAGGACTTTTGGACTCTCCGCTGGGGTGATCTCCTACGAGTCACTCGCAACGGCATGGGTGAGAAGCCCATGTGGAATTTCAATCGCTGGCTGCACCGGAGCATGGGTGAGAACCGTCCGATCAACGAGATGGTACGGGAGATTCTCGTCGCGCGAGGACAACCGAATCGTGAGAACGTCTCGGCTTTCTACAAGATGACCCGTTCACCCGAGGAGGCCGCCGAAGCAGTCAGCGTAACCTTCATGGGTCTGCGTTTGGGCTGTGCCAAGTGTCATCAGCATCCGTTCGAGAAGTGGGGTCAAGACGATTACTACGGGATGGCGGCCTTCTTCGCACGGCTTGACTCCAAACCCGATGCCGATTACGGTCAGGCGACCTTGCGTTTGAAACCCACTGGATTTGTCCGGCACCCGAAGACACAGCAAGTGGTTCGACCATCCATCCCCGGTGGTGACACTTTCGGCTACGAAGGAGATCTGCGGATCAAGCTTGCCGATTGGCTCACTTCGGATACGAACCCCTGGCTCGCAAGGAACTTCGCGAACCGCTTTTGGGGATACGTGATGGGCCGTGGATTGATTGAACCGCTCGACGACATTCGCGACACCAATCCACCATCGGTACCCGAACTGCTGAACGCCCTGGCAATGGATTTGCAAAAGAGCGGGTTCGACCAGAAGCATCTGCTGCGCAGAATCACCAATTCGCGTGTCTATCAGCTCGATTCACGACCTGCTCCCGGCAGCCCGCCGGACAACACGTTCTATACGTTCTACAGTCCCAAAAGGCTTTTGGCTGAGCAATTGCTGGATGCGATCACGTACGCAACGCATTCTCCGGACAAATTCCCCAATCTCCCTGCGGACTTGCGGCCCATTCAACTGCCCGATCCCGAAGTGCCTTCGGAGTTTCTGGACTTGTTTGGCCGGCCTCGAAGGCTGGTGCCCTGTGAGTGCTCGCGACTGAATGACAGCAATTTGAATCAGGTTCTGAGCCTGATGAACGGCGAATACCTGCAAGAGAAAATCGCTTCGCCCAGCGGCCGTGTGGCGTCGTTGTTCCAGCTTGTTCCCCTGGAGCAGGCCATTGCCAACCTGTACTATGCAACGGTAAGTCGTCCTCCCTCCGACGAAGAGTTCTCACGGACGATGGAAATCCTGGGTCAAAGGCGCAACGCGGAAGCAAAACGGCAGGTTCTCGAAGATCTTTTATGGGTTCTGTTGAATTCTCGGGAGTTTCTCTTTAACCACTGATGGAGGCATAAGTCATGATTGAGGTGCCGACCGTAACTCATCGCCGATGTGACGGCATCCCACGTCGCGAATACCTGCGCATCGGCTCACTGGGTCTGTTTGGACTCAACCTGCCTCAACTGCTGCGCGCGGCCGAATCCGAAACGGCCAAGACGGTCCCAGCCGGAAAAGTGTCCTGCATCCTGATGTGGCTGAGCGGGGGGATCAGCCAGATCGACAGCTTTGACCCCAAGCTCGACGCCCCGAAGGAGATCCGCGGTGAGTTTGGTACGATTCCCACCCGCACGCCGGGGATTCACTTCGTGGAGCACCTTCCGAAGCTCGCGAAGATGACGCCGAAGTTTTCACTGGTCCGCTCGATGACTCACAACCAGGGCACCCATGGACTCGCCGATCAATTGGTAACCAGTGGCTATGCTCCCACACCTTCCGGAGTAGGAGTTCGATATCCCTGCCAGGGGTCGATCGTCAGTTGGGCCGTCGGGTATCGGGACGGCGTTCCGCCCTATGTCTATGTCGGCGATGTTACGGGTCCGGACGAGTTTCGCAAACGAGACGCGCTCAATGCGGGAGTCTTGGGAGCGCAGCACAATCCACTCCAACTCGGTGACCAGGCGAATAAGCCGGACTTCAAGGTCCTTGGGGTCTCGCCTCCCAAGGGAGTCGATCTTGCCCGGTTGAACAGTCGGCGCGAGATGCTGACCATGCTGGACCGCTGGCAACGGGACACGGACACGCGTTTGGCGAGCCTGCAGTCGGTGGATGCTTATTACCAAAAAGCGTACTCGCTTGTGACCTCGCCGATGGCGAAGCGAGCGTTCGACCTCGACGAGGAACCCGTTCAACTGCGGGATGCGTACGGGCGGACCATGTACGGCCAGAGTTGCCTGTTGGCCCGAAGACTTGTCGAGGCCGGAGTGCGGTATGTCACGGTCGGCATGCCGGGCTGGGACACGCACGTCGACAATTTCAACGACTTGAAAGACAAGTTGCTCCCCGTTCTGGACACGACGTATTCGGCGTTACTGCAAGACCTCTCGGACCGAGGGATGCTCGACACTACGCTGGTGATCTGCATGGGTGAGTTCGGGCGTACGCCCAAGATCAATGCCGAAGCCGGACGGGACCACTGGCCCGCCACCCAGGTTTTTGCCATGGGCGGCGGCGGCATCCAGACCGGCATCGTAGTCGGTGAGACCAGCGACCGCTCCGATTACCCCACCGAGCGACCTGTCTCGGTACAGGACTTCTGTGCCACCGTGTATCACGCGCTCGGCATTCCCACCGCGCTCGAGTACCTCTCTTCGGAAAACCGCCCGATCGCGGTGTTGAATGAAGGCCAGCCGATCGCGGAGCTGATTTCGTGAGATCGAGCGTGCTATGGGCCGCTCTCTGGCTCAGTGTGCCATGGGGTGTGCGCGCGGAGCCCGTCGACTACTCCCGGAACGTTCGCCCCATCCTCGAGAAGAACTGTGTAGGTTGCCACCACCACGGATCCCTCGACCAGCCGGCTATGTCGGGAGGACTGGCCTTGGATTCTTACGACGCGGTTCTGAAGGGCGGCAAGGAACCGATTGTGAAGCCCGGTCAGGCGTCGGAAAGCGAGCTTCTGCGACGTCTGGAAGCGTCCGACCCGGCGGTCCGCATGCCAAGAGGTGGACCTCCTCTGCCTGCCGAGTCCATCGCCGTTATCCGCCAATGGATAGAAGACGGCGCGGGAGAAGGGATGCCCGCAGAGTCCGTCATGCCCCCGCCGGACACGAGAACGACTTCTCGGATCGCTGTTCGGGCCATTGATGTGTTCATACCGTTCGGTCGCCGGCAGCCGGTCAAACCTACCATGGACCAATTAAGTCCGCAAAAGACTGCAATCCTCGGTATTCCCGGAACACTAGTGGTGGAACAGGAGCACCAAACGGACTCGATCGCGGCAACGCCGTATGAGGACGGCCTGGACGTGAAAATGGGCCCCCTGTCGCCTGCCACCGCTGTCGCTTTTAGTCCGGATGGCGGTTACCTGTTGGTTGGCTCCTTTGGCGGTGTGGCGGTTTGGGACCTCTCGAAACGTTCCGTCGTCAGGGATCTCGATGACGTCAGGGGCAGCGTCAACAGCCTCGAATTCAGCCCGGACGGCAAGCTGCTTTCCATAGTCGGGGGCAAGCCGTACTCGCCTGGAGAAGTCCGGCTCTACGATCCCCAGTCCGATTTCCAACTGATTGCCGTCTTGACAGCACATAAAGAGGTAATTCTCGACCAGTCATTCAGTCCGGACTCCCGGCGCTTGGCTACGGTGAGCTTCGACAAGACGGTTGAAATCTGGGACCTGGTGGCGCGAAAACGAATTGCAGAGATCAACGATCATTCCGACACGGTGCAGTGTGTTGCATTCGACCCCAAGGGAAAGACCATCGCCACGGGAGCCATGGACATGACCGTGAAGATTTCAGACGGCACGACAGGGAAAGGGGAACTCACACTGAATCCCGAGCTGAAGGGAATGCTGGCTGTCTCCTTCAGCCCGGACGGAAAGTTTCTGCTGACTTCGGGTGAATCCCCTGAGATCTATTGGTGGGAGCTGGCTGAAATAGGGGCGACCGTTACGGAGGCGGGCTGGATCGCCTCGCGCAAGTTCCCGGGCCACCTCGAACCGGTCTACGATATGCGCTTCAGTCCGAATGGACAGTTTCTCGCCACGGCCGGCGCCGACCGCACCGTTCGTTTGTGGGATGGCAGGTCCGGCCGGCCCATCCATGCCTGGGTTGACGCCGACGACCTGTTGTACACCGTCGCTTTCAGCCCGGATTCGAAACGTGTGGCGGCTGCCGGCGGTGATGGATTGACCCGTGTATGGGATGTCGATTCGGGCGCTCTCCTCACGGTCTTTGTATATAAGGCGCATGGCGCTCAAGCTACGAGTGAATGGCTGGCCGTCACTCCGGAGGGAACCTACAATGCCTCCCCAAATCTTGGGCAGGTCATACGTCCGAGGGAGGTACACCATGCGAAGAACCGCTGACATCGCCTCTTGGGGCCAGGGAGGTCCATCCCTGCTCTCCTGCCCTGTATTGCCGAGGTCACTGCGCTTTCTACTCTTGGCGACGGCCCTTTTGTTGCTGTTTGACTTTAGCCAAGGTCTTGCCCAAAGAGGCTACCCGAGGATCGAAACGGTCTATCCCGGGGCTGTGACACGCGGAAAAACAACAGAAGTCCTCCTGCGTGGCAGGTATAACCTGAAGGAGGCAAATCGGGTTCTCTTCAGTGGTGACGGAGTCAGCGCCAGTGTCGTCGACTGGTCTGAGCTGGAAAATCCCCAACCGGCGAAGAACAAGCTTCCTGTATTTCCCCCCGAGACTTTACGGATCAAGGTAACGGTGGCCGAAGACGCGATGACAGGCATCCGGCCGTTCCGCGTCCTTACCAAGGGAAGCTTATCCGCACTTGCTCATCTTCTGATCACCGAAGCGCCCGGCGTGAACGAATCGGAACCGAACGACTCCACTTCGGAAGCGCAGACGATCGAGGTTCCGCAGACCGTCAACGGCTTGCTCGACAAGGAAGTTGATGTTGATCTGTACAAGTTCCACGCCGATGCGGGGGCACGCATGAGTTTCATCGTCCACTCGGCGCGCCTCCAGCACCCCGTACCTCATCTCGAGAGGAACTTCGCAGATCTCATCATGAGTCTCCGCGACAGCGACGACAACGAACTGGCCGCAGCGGACGACTGGAACGGACAAGACCCTCAACTGTTTCACACTTTCCGGCAATCCGGGACGTATTACTTGAGAGTGCGCGAGGCTCGCTACCACTCCGGCAAGGACAAGTGGTGGTACGCACTATCAGTGCTCACTACCCCTCATGTGACATCCATCTTCCCTCCTGTTGCCAAAGCTGGATCAAGAGCAAAACTGGAGCTTGAAGGTTTCAATCTGGAGGGTCTTGGCTCCTACGAAGTCGATGTACCAGTGGAAGCAGGGAAGGATTTTCGTTTTCAAGTCGCGTCTTCTCGAGGCAAGTCGAATCCCGTACGTTTGTTGATCACTGATCTGCTGACCGCAACTGAGATGGACGGACAGAGGGAGTTTACCGAGATCAAGATCCCGGCAGGAATCAGCGGTCGCATTTCCGCCGAAAGTGAGGTAGACCGCTATCGTTTCAGGGCTCGTCAGGGTGACGCGCTGGAGTTTGTTGTACAGCGGGGCAACTCTTATCTTGATCCATTGCTTGAGGTGCGCGACGTGACGGGAACACTTCTAGCCGCCCAGGACGACGGCGTGATCACTCTTGGCCAAGGAGCCCGAGGATCGATCGCATTCCCTGCGGACAAGAACGCGCGGATCGAGTGGACTGCTCCGGTCGACGGCGAATACGAATTGCAGGTCCGCGACGCCAACTACTTCGGTAGCAGGGATCACGTCTATCATCTCGTTGTTCGGCCACAAGAACCTGACTTTGCTCTGATCGTTGATGACGACCGGATGCCCGTAGGCCCAAGAGAATCCTACACGAGTGTGGTTACGGTCGAACGCAGGAATGGTTTTGACGGCCCGGTCGAACTCTTCGTGAGAGGATTGCCAGAGGGGATCGTCGCCGAAAGGAGCGCCATTCCGGCCCATCTGAACCAAGGCAATATCGTATTGACGGGTTCCCTGGACGTAATGCCGGACGCCAAGGACGTCGAAGTGTATGGCGTAGCCGAAGCCCGCCTCTCCGACGGGCAAATCAAGACGATCCAGCGGACAGCGAAACCTTTCGCCCCGATGGGCCAAGCGGGTGGGCGCAGCTTCTATGCTGCGCCATCAATCTCTGCCGCAGCGGTCGAGGGCAGCGACATTATCATGGACGCAACTCCACGGCGTGTCACGCTACGTCCCGGCGAATCGGCCACCGTGGATATCAAGGTAATGCGTAACAACTATGACGGCCCGATCGAGATGAACGTGATCCTCTGGAACCTGACACAACGCCTGAGCGAGCTTCCTGAAGGCATCATTTTCGAAGAGAAGCAGAGTAAGACGTCGCTCGGACCGAAGGAAACCGAAGGCTGGGTTACATTCCGAGCAGAAGCGGATGCGCCTCCCTTGGATGACTACTTGATGACGGTTCTTGGCCAGATTACCTACAACCGGATTTTCATGACCCGGGTTGCGGCATTCTTTCGGCTCACGATCAAGCCCGACGTTCAAAGGCTGTCAGAGGCCAGGTAGATTCGGTTGAGCCAAGCATATCCGCATTATCATTCCCTGTCTGCCAGGCTGAGTTGTCGGCGAGCACTGTCTGCGGCCGTGATCTCGAGCTTTGCGTAGAGGTGCTCCCTTCTGCTTTCCTGGGTCGAGAGTGTGTGTTTCGCAGCCAAGAGACTCCCGGCATGAAGGGTCATGGAGCGTAATGAGAGATCATAGTCAAGGGGCAAGGCTGCTGAGTCCGCTGCTCGACGAATGATTCCATCTAGCCTGCATTTCTCACCACGTTGCGAGGCGAAGGGGGTGAGAGGACCGTCAGGACTAGGCGCAAGCCGGGCGGAGGAAAAAGGCGCGAGCCGCTTGGCGCGCGCAGGCGTACTTGAACAGTACGTTGAGCACGGCAAGCAAACGCAACGAAGTCATGGCGGTCGTATCGCGTGCTTCGACCGTCGGGTGGTGAGAAATGCAGGCTAGCCATTCCAGGCGGCAGTTTCTCTCTCTGGGTGCGGGGCTTGGTTTATCCCCGTTGTTCTCGCCGCTTTGTGCATCCACACCGTCCTTCGAGGAGATTCCCGCCTCGGCGAGTGGGATCTCATTCGTACACGAAAACGCGATGTCGCCTGAACATTACCTGCCGGAGACGGTCGGGCCGGGATGTGCGTTCATCGACTACGACAATGACGGCTGGATCGATCTCTATCTGGTCAACAGCGGCGCGTGTGACTTTTATTCGCCACGGCAGCCGTTGCGTAATGCGCTCTACAGAAACAATCGTGACGGGACATTCACAGACGTTACCGATGCAGCCGGTGTCGGTGCTGGCACATTCGGGATGGGAGCGGCTGTTGGTGATTATGATAACGACGGCTATCCGGATCTGCTGGTGACCGCCTACGGCCGCTGCATCCTTTACCAGAACAACGGAGATGGAACTTTTACTGACGTCACCACAAAGGCCGGCATTGTGTCGCCGGATTGGTCGACGAGTGCCGTCTGGTTCGATTATGACAACGACGGCCTGCTCGACCTTTTCCTATGCAGCTTTGTCGAGTTCCGCGCCGATACACACATCAATTGCGGGACCAACAAGGCGGGCAAGCGCTATTACTGCATACCGCGCGTATTCAAGCCGACACCGAGCTTGCTCTACCGAAATAACGGTGACGGCACCTTCACTCTCGTCAGCAAGGGGACCGACATCGAAGCGGCGATGGGCAAGGCGCTCGGCGCCGTGGCGACCGACATCAATAACGATGGGTTGATGGATCTGTTTGTCGCTAACGACACGGTGCAGAATTTTCTGTTCGTCAACCGCGGGAGAGGTGTATGGGAAGAGAGCGGCATGTTCGCCGAAGTGGCGTTCAGCGCTGACGGGAAAGCCCGTTCCGGCATGGGAGTCGATGCCGCCGACTTCGACCAGGACGGCCACCAGGATCTTTTTGTGGCCAACATCGACCAGGAGATGTTCTCCCTCTATCGCAACCGAGGAGACGAGTCTTTCCAGGACGACGCGCGCGTGCATGGCATCTCCCAGGCGACCCGACTGCTGAGCGGATGGGGACTTAAGTTTTTTGACTACGACAACGATGGCGAGCTTGATTTATTGCTTGCTAATGGTCACCCGGATGACATGATCGGCCAATACTCGCTGAAGGTCACCTACAAGGAACCCTTGCTATTGTTTCACCACGAAAACGGCAAGTTGCGAGAAGTCAGCGCCCAAGCAGGCCCGGTTTTTCAGAAGAATTTTTCTGCACGCGGGCTCGCCGTAGGCGATTACGATAACGACGGCGCGGTCGACGTGCTGATCGCCAACAATGGAGAGGCTCCTCTTCTGTTGCGTAACCGAGCTGCGAGGGGGAACCATTGGGTGGGATTGAAGCTGGAAGGTGTCCACTGCAACCGCGATGCCATTGGGGCGCGAATCACGTGGTCTTGCAGCGGCAAGAAGAGGTCACGGCTCCGTACCGGGGGCGGCAGCTATCTATCGTCCCATGACCCTCGTGAGGTGCTGGGTCTCGGCGCCGCAACAAAGCTTGACTGGATCGAGATTGCCTGGCCGCGTCCCAGCGAAACGGTGGAAAGACTATCCGCCGTGCCGATCGACCGGTACGTGCACGTGATCGAGGGTAAGGGTATCCAGAACTAAGTCAGTCCTGCTTGGGACGCATGAGGGGCACAGCGGATACCCTGCCTGCGGCTCACACTGGTTTCAGCGACATCTGCCTTACTTCGGAGTAAACGACATGAGGGCACGAGGCTTGACCGGCTAACTAGCCTGGAGCGCCTTGGCCACGACTTGGCCGTGGATGTCCGTCAGGCGGAAGTCGCGGCCCTGAAACCTGTACGTCAATCGAGTGTGATCGATGCCGAGGCAATGGAGAATGGTCGCCTGCAGATCGTGCACGTGCACGGGGTCAGCGACCACGTTGTAGGAATAGTCGTCCGTCTCGCCGATGGTCTGGCCGGGTTTGACACCACCTCCGGCGAGCCACATCGTAAAGCAACGAGGATGGTGGTCCCGGCCGTAGTCGGTTTCGGTCAAGCGGCCCTGGCAATAGACAGTACGGCCGAACTCGCCGCCCCAAACGACGAGCGTATCGTCCAGAAGTCCTCTTTGCTTGAGGTCGCGGATGAGCGCCGCCGAAGCCTGGTCCGTCGCGGTGCACTGCTTGCGAATACCTTTCGGCAGGTTGCCGTGTTGATCCCAGCCACGGTGGTAGAGCTGAATGAAACGGACGTCGCGCTCGGCAAGCCTTCGCGCCAGCAGACAGTTCGCCGCGAACGTCCCCGGCGTGCGGGCATCCTCTCCGTAAAGTTCAAACGTACTCAGTGGCTCGTCTGAAATGTCCGTCAATTCCGGTACCGACGCCTGCATTCGATACGCCATCTCATATTGAGCGATGCGGGTCGATATCTCGGGATCACCGAACTCGTCAAACACGATCTGATTCAGTTCCGCTAGAGCGTCAAGATACCGTCGCCGTTTTGTTCGATCGAATCCCGGAGGATCGTTCAAATAAAGAATCGGGTCTCCTATCGACCTGAACTTTATGCCCTGGTAATGTGTCGGAAGGAACCCGCTTCCCCACAAGCGGTCGTAAATCGGCTGTCCGCCGGTGCCTTTTGTGATCAGGACGACGAATGCCGGCAGGTCAGTGCTTTCGCTGCCCAACCCGTAAGTCGCCCATGCTCCCATGCTGGGGCGCCCCGCGATCTGCGATCCGGTTTGGAAGAACGTGACCGCAGGGTCGTGGTTGATCGCCTCGGTTTTCATGGACTTGATGAAGGTGAGTTCATCCACGATCTTGGCGGTGTGCGGCAGCAACTCGCTGACAATGGCGCCTGATTCCCCATGACGTTCGAAGGAGACCCTGGAGCCAGCCAGCGGGAAGCTCGTCTGTGTTGAGGTCATGCCGGTCAACCGCTGTCCCTTACGAATGGAGTCCGGCAGTTCCTGGCCGTGCCGCTCTCTCACGAGAGGTTTATCGTCGAACAGTTCCAACTGCGAAGGACCGCCCGACATGAACAGGTAAATCACACGTTTCGCTTTGGGAGGGTGGTGAGGAATACCGGGCAGGGCTTTGAGTGTGGCTTCTTGGGCACCGTGCAGTTCCCTCGCCAGCAGGCTTGAGAGAGCCGCAGCACCAATGCCGAAGGCGCTCCGGCCAAAGAACTGACGGCGCGTCTGGATACTCCGGAGAGACTTGTGCGGGTTCATGGCTATTGCTTTGTCACCGTCTCATCCATGTTGAGCAAAAGGCTCGCAAGAGCTGTATAGGGGGCCAATTCTCGTGGGTCAAGTGTCGTATCACGCTGTGATTCCCCGACACTCAGATACGCCACTGCAGCTTTCCGCTCCTGGAGAAACCCGATTCTGAAGTCCTCGAAGGCCTTTTCCAAAACTTCGAGTTCCGACTGGCGGGGCCGCAGGGAGGTCACGACCCAGAATCCGTATGAAAGCCGCTCCCTTGTGGTCGCCCCGCCTTCATGCATCATCCGTTCGGCGAGCTTCCGCGAAGCCTCGACATACGTCGGATCATTCATCAGCGTCAGCGCTTGGATTGGAGTGTTCGTCCGAGGCCGTCGAATTTGGCAGCTTTCCCGGTCAGCAGCGTCGAAGGCGACCATCGAGGGTGGCGGGACCGTGCGCTTCCAATATGTATACAGGCTTCTTCGATAGAGGGCGCTACCGGAGTCCTCTTGGTAAGTGGCCCCGGAGACCTCATTCCAAATCCCGGGCGGTTGATAAGGTTTGACCGTCGGCCCGCCCATTGTTTCGTCAAGCAGTCCGGATAAGCTCAGCGCTTGGTCTCGTATGACCTCGGCGGGCAACCGAAATCGTGGTCCTCGCGTCAACAGGCGGTTCTCAGGGTCGCGATCCATCAACTCCGGCGTCACGGATGAGGACCGTCGATACGCCGCACTTATCACGATCGTCTTCAGGATCATTTTGACGTCCCAACCGTTATCCATGAACTCGACAGCCAACCAATCGAGCAACTCGGAGTGCAGCGGCCTTTCGCCCTGCGTGCCGAAGTCCTCACTCGTCTTCACCAGTCCCACTCCAAAGAGCATCTCCCAATAGCGGTTCACGGCGACGCGCGCAGTGAGAGGGTTCTCCCGCGAAACAAGCCAGCGGGCCAGATCCAGCCGGGTTTGTGGCCCCCTGGAACCGGCGCGGGTCAGCACAGCCGGTGTTGCGGGCTCGACTTTCTCTCCACGCGCATCGTACGCTCCGCGCCGCAGGACGTGAGCGCGATTAGCTTTTTCGCTCTCGGTCATCACCATCACGCTCGGGATATTTTTGGCGAACAGGGTGCGCCGAAGACGGGCCATCTTCAGAGCCGCGATGGCTTGTCGAGCCCTCTTTGGAGCCTCTGTGTCGAGGTAAGCCCAGCGAAATTTCATGGCCTGTGCCGGAGTGCGTTGTTCGGCAGGCAACGCCGCTATGTCGGGAAGACTGTCATCCAGGCTCAGGACTGAGACTTCATCAGCGCTCAAGGCACGTGTGTAGATCCTCAGCTCGTCGAGACGTCCCTGGAAACTCGGCCGTCCTCCGCCCGCGCCAAGCCGGAACGGAAACGCATAGCTCGATGGCCATTTCAGGTCATCCCATTCCACTTCGAATGGCCAAGGCTGGCCGTCAACGTAGAACCGTGCTCCACGCGAGCTGGGCCGTTCCGCTGTGTAGGTAAGAGCGACATGCTGCCAACGATTCAGCGCCAGCGGTTGTTTGGAGATAATCCGCATGCTGAGATCGGTGTAGCGATGGGTGAGTTCGAACCTCAGCTTGCCGTCGACGAGGTAGAGTCCGTAGCCTTGCGCTTTCTCGACGTTCAGCGTCCGCGTCAGGATGGCCCCATTTGCACCCTTGGGATTGATCCAGAAAGAGAACGTGAACGGGTCGTTGTAGTCGAAACCTCCGAGATCGCCGAGATCGACTGATTGAGCCTCTTCGAATAGTCCCGCGGAGCCCTGTCGGCCCTCAGCCAGGTCGATTCTGCGAGCGCCGGGTTCATGGCTCTGCGGCATTTCCTCCCACTCTGCGTAGTCCAAACGTGCTTTGCGGAACGGATAGTGAGCGACGAGCCCTTCTGAAACACTCCAGTCAGCCTTCCGATGCTTTGCAAGTGAACGCGCCCACGCAGAGATCCCCTCTTTGATGCCTGGCTCCAGTTCCTCAAGCCTTTGCTCCGCCGCCAGTATCTTTCTGTCCAACTTGGCGAGTTCGGAACTTTGCGCGTCCGTCGGCGCCTTGATCATCGGGCCATCGTTGCCGAAATGATAGACCAGCCCACGTTCAGGCACGTTGTTGAAGTACGCGAAGAGCTGATAGAACTCCTTCTGCGTGAGCGGGTCGTACTTATGGTCATGACATCGCGCGCATTCCATAGTGAGCCCGAGCCAAACAGTCGAGGTCGTCGCCACGCGATCGGCGGCGTATTCAACGAGGAACTCTTCCTCGACGATTCCGCCCTCTGCATTGGTACGCAGGTTGCGGTGGAAACCGGTGGCGATTTTCTGATCGAGAGTCGCATTCGGAAGCAGGTCACCCGCGATTTGCTCGATGGTGAATTGGTCAAAACCCATGTTGCTGTTGAACGCCTCGACAACCCAGTCCCGCCATCTCCACATATCCCGCGTGCCGTCCATCTGGTATCCGTTCGTGTCGGCGTAGCGGGCCGCGTCCAGCCATGGGGTGGCCATGCGCTCGCCGTATCGGGGCGATGCCAGCATGCGGTCGACAAGCTTCGCATAAGCATTCGCATCGGTGTCCGAAAGGAAGCGGCCGACTTCTTCCAGCGAAGGAGGAAGTCCGGTCAGGTCGAGCGCCAAGCGCCGGATCAGCGCCTCGCGCGCCGCCTCGGGTTGCGGCCTCAGACCTTCGTCTTCCAGTTGTCGCAGCACGAAGCGGTCGATTGCGTTGCGAACCAGGTCGGTGCGCTCAACAGGGGGAGGTTGCGGTCGTGTCGGAGGGACAAACGACCAGTGCTGAGCCCAGGGGGCGCCCTGCTCGATCCAGCTTCGAAGCACTTCCACTTCCGAATCGGGGAGCTTGTCGAAGCCCTTGTAGGACGGGGGCATCCGTCGAGCAGGGTCGCCCGACATGACTCGATCAAGCAAAACGCTTTCCTGAGGATTTCCTCGCACGATCGCGAATCCGCCACTTGCCAAGCGCTCGAACGCGGCTTCTTCCAAATCGAACCGAAGCGCGTTGACGCGTGTCCCGTCATCCGGCCCATGGCACGTAAAGCAACGCTCCGACAGGATGGGCCTCACGTCGCGGTCAAAGTCGACCTCCGCGGCCGTCGCTGCAAGGCCCGTTTGTGCGGCTGAGAAGAAAGCTAAACCCACGGTTGCCGCAAGATGCAGTATCACCTTCATGAGCGGTGTGTCCAGCCCCCATTCTCTGCGATGCGTTGAGCCTTGTCCATACCGAGACCGGCTTCTCAGGGGTTACCTGAGCACAGGCACAACCTTCATCGAACGGGGTCTGTCAACCATAACGAGTCACATCGAAAATGAGTGCGAATAGCATGAAACCGAGCAAGCGCGTTGCGATTTGCCGACTCTCGTTCATGTGGACGAGGGTCAAAGACTGACCTTACACTTCAGAGGGCGGCCCCATCGTATCTTTCCTGTCTGCTGTCGCTGCGCCACTCTGATATTCTGGGACTCCAGCTCGCGAAATCCATGTTCGAACGTCATCGAAAGAAGGCGGCCGTCCTTTTTGCAGTCGTCGATGTCGTCCTGCTGATAGCCGCGTTCGAGGCTGCCTATCAGCTTCGGGTTTTTCTTCCGCTACCGCTCGAGTTCTATATCCTCTCTCCGGTCAAGGGCCTGGTTCTGGTCTTCACTCTCCTGGTTTGGCTGCTCACGGGGTGGTGGCTTGGTGTTTACGATCGTCTCTACGCACACCAGATCCGCGCTGCGATTTATGACACCGTACGTCAGGTTATCCTGACCACCCTTGGCCTCGTCGCTTTCCAGTTCATCTTGAAACTGGATATCAGCCGTGTGTTCATCGGTCTGTTTGCCGTTTTCAGTTTTGTTCTGCTGCTCTTCTATCGAATAGCGGCGGGACCGCTGAGAGGCTGGATACGGCGTCAATTCGGCGCCGAGGCCTTTCATGTGATCGTGGGTTCGGGAGAGACCGCCCTGGAGGTGGGCCGTCGGATGGAGGCAGCCCGTGAGTACGGAATCCGACTTGTCTCTTTTGTTGATCCGGCCGGGCATCTCAGTCCGAACGTGCATCTCAAGAAGACGTATCCGGTGTGGCGGGTCAATGATCTGGCCGGCAGGCTCCGGGGCCATGTTATTGACGAGATCATCTTTAGCGTCGAAGCGTCGAAGCTCGTCGACTTGGAGGAGATCTTTCTGCTCTGCGATGAGGAGGGAGTCCGTATCCGTGTGGTCATCGATGTTTTTCCCTATGCCCATCGGAACGTCTACCTTGACCGCTTTGGCACTGTTCCCTTCCTGACCTTCTCTGCAACACCCGATGATGAAGTGCGCCTGTTCGTCAAGAGGGCGCTCGATGTCGTGCTGGCGTCGCTGTCGCTCGTAGTCTTGTCGGTTCCGATGCTGCTGCTGTCAATCCTGCTGCGGGCGACTTCGAGCGGTCCTGCCATTTTTCGCCAGGTTCGTTGCGGGTTGAACGGCCGGACGTTTACGTTCTACAAATTCCGCTCGATGGTGGAGAACGCCGACGAGCTCAAGCCGGCCTTGGAGCACCTTAACGAACGGGATGGCCCTATCTTCAAGATCGCAGACGATCCCCGCATGACCTCCCTAGGCCGCTTTCTTCGCCGCTACTCCATCGACGAGTGGCCGCAGCTTTGGAATATCCTTCGCGGTGACATGTCGTTCGTGGGGCCGCGCCCGGCAGTGCCCTCAGAGGTATCTCAATATGCGACTTGGCAGCGGCGGCGTCTACGGATGCGTCCCGGTCTTACCTGCCTGTGGGCGATTCACGGACGCGACAACGTGGATTTCGACACCTGGATGAAGCTGGACCTGCAGTACATCGACAACTGGTCACTGTTGCTCGATGTCAAGATTTTGCTGCAGTCCATTCCACAGGTCGTGGCCGGACGAGGGGCCAGTTAGCCGGCATGTTCCTGTTTGCCGAGCGCAATGATGCGGTACCCCAAAGCGACGGACACCAGGTAAGCGCCCAGGATCTCGCTGTCTCCGAGGCTTTGGTCGAACAAGCCTGCTACAAGCAGACCCACAGTAGCCGCGGCCACACCATGAGGAAGCCAAGACAGTCTGTGAACTGCCCTTATTTGCCCGCGGGCGGCTGAGGCGTGGTCCCGGAAGACGGTTAGCAGAAACCATAGGATAAACATGGTTGCCGGGATGCCCCGTTCCGCTGCGTAGTGGATCACAACATTATGTAAGTGAGCGTAATAGCCCGGGGGGCGCTCCCCAGCGCCAGCCGGCTGAAAGTCGTCAAAACGCTCCCGAACCCGCTCCGGCCCCACGCCGAACCAGGGGTGAGCTTCCACCATTCGTACACCCGTTTGCCACATCAGAAGCCGATTTGAATAGGAATCGGGCTCACCGACGGACTTCAACCTCTGCCTCACTGGTTCCGGAGCGATTCCCATCAATAGCACGAACCCGATCGGCGCGATCCACAGCAGCCTTGGTTTCCAATGCCAAACGAGATAGGCGCCACCAGCGAGAGCAGCCGCCCAGGTGCTTCGCGTATAACTCAGCAACAGCACCATCCCGAACACCGCTCCGACCCCGACCCACACGCCACGTCCCCGCCAGCGCTGTTTTTGACTGAACAGCAGATAACTTGCCAATATCAGCGCCACAAGCATCAGGACTTGGCTGAATGTCATCCAATGGCTGAAGAATCCAGTGATGCGGCGACCGACATAACTGTAGTAGAAGCTCTGGCCGCTCGCGTATGCTTCGCCCGCTTTCCACGCGAACTGGCCCAGCGCCGTGATACTGGATGCCAACATGGCGACGAAGAGCGCTTCGAGCAAGCGCTGAACCTGGCTCATTGTTCGAAAAAGTGAAAACACGACCGGCAGGGTCAAGAAGACGAGCAGTTTTCGCACTTGCGGCCAGCCAGCCGCCGGGTCATCCGAGAAGGCGAGCGACAGCAATGTCCATGAGACGAAACCCACGAGGGGGGTGGCGATCGGAGGCACCCGGATACGTTCCCTGGAAGCAACCAACCCTACACATGCCGCGGCAAGAGCCGTATGCGCCACAAAGATCGAGACGAGTTGACCCACACTTGAGACAAACGCCGCGACGAAAGCGTAGCGTCTCAGGCGATCGCGCAGGTCAACCCCGACTGCGGGCGAGATCGTGCGGACTTCGGATGCCATTGAAACCAACCAGTATGCCATCGGGATCGAGCGGGAAGGTCGCCAACCGATCCAAATACGTCTGTACGCTTACGGACCTCCGATAACGGTCCGCCGCCGCGCGAGGAGAACGACCGCTGTTGTTCTCGGGATTATCTGTCGCGCCGGCAGAAATGCATGCAGTCGTCTTTACGGTACCCGTTGGCGTCGCGGCGGGATCCGAGGTTTCCCGACGATCGGCACGGATCGAGTTACCCGTAGCGCTGTAACGAACGCCGAGGATCGCGTCCGCAGCCGTGACGTCTGCCGCTTCCTCTCGGAAATGGCCATGCCGGGTGGCGTCGCGGCGGCGAATCCGTCTCGGCGTTGCAAATCACACTTCTTCCAGCGGTTCGCTCGAGTCGCCGAACTTCTTCGGGCGGATTCCGAATTTGGCAAGCATCGAGAGATAAAGGCCGCACGCCTTGCGGTCCGGTTTCTCGAGGTAGTCGAGGGTGCGCCCACCTTGAATCTGCCCGCCGGCGCCACCCAGCAACACAATAGGCAACTGCTTGGCGTCGTGCCGGCCCGTCAGCATGCTTGAGCAATACATAAGCATCGAGTTGTCGAGCGCAGTTCTTTCACCCTCCTGAATCTGGTCCAGCTTACGAGCGATGTAGGCGAACTGCTCCAGGAAGAACTGATTCACCCTCAGGTAGTCGGCGTCGTCCCGATGGGATAGTTCGTGGTGGCCGACATCGACGCCCAAATGCCGGAACAGCAGATAGCTGTGATCGTTGTTGAGCTTCAGCGTCGAGACACGCGTCGTGTCGGTCTGGAAGCCAAGCACCAGGATGTCGCACATCAGCCGCATGTGCTCGGCGAGATTCTGTGGAATGCCGTCCGGCGGACGCGGAATGTTGGGCTTGTCGAGCGTCGGCCGCCAACCTTGCATCTCCCCGTTGCTGCCGGCCTGCTCGATGCGACGCTCGACCTCTCGTACGGAGTTGAGGTACTCGTCGAGCTTGTGTTGATCGGCCGAGCTGATATTCCGGCGAAACCGATTCGCGTCGGACAGCACGGCATCGAGCACGCTCTTGTCCGCTTCTTGTACAGAATCCTTGAAAAGTCGATCGAATGCGAGGGCCGGATAGAGTTCCAAAGGCGTCGGGGTCGTCGGAGAACTCCACGAGATATGCGAGCTGTAGAGCATCGAGTAGTTCTTGTGGATTCCCGGATTCGATCTCTCACAACCGAGCACCAAGCTGGGAACCTTGGTCGAATATCCATACTGTTGAGCTACGACCTGGTCGACGCTCGTGCCGGAACGAATCTCGCCACCGGACGCGAGTGGCGCACCGGAAAGCAGGTTGCCGGTCTGCGAACTGTGGATGTTGCCCTTGAGGGCTTCCTCGTTGTACAGCCCGCGGACAAAAAGAAGTTTCTCACGGAAGTCAGCCAGTGGAGTCAACACCTGGCCGAGCGCCATCTGCTTACCTTCACCCCTGGCCCACCATTCTTTGCTCCTAAATCCATTCCCCGAGAACAGCACGGCCAAACGAACAGGAGCCTGGCTACTGTTCTTCACGGCGGCGGCCGCTCGGTCACCCCATACAGGGACAGACTCCATCCATGGCAACGCCATCGTGACACCGAGGCCGCGGAGGAAGGTGCGGCGAGAAAAGAGATGAGTCCTCATGAGCTACCTCCTGAATACCATGGATGGTTCACCGCGCATCTGCAAGTGGAGTCTCTCTGCCCCGGATTCTCCGGAACTGAGGACTCTGGACAATCATATCGATGACCGACGAAAAACGGTAGCCGTTTTTCGGGAGCCGCTCCTGCATTTCGGCGAGCAGCGGTTCATCCGAGAGCTGCACTTCCCGGCCGAGGGCGTAGCCCAGCAGTTTGCGGCAGAACTGGCGGAGGATGGCTTGAGTACGCTTCTCCAGGAGGTATTCCCGCAGGCCCTCCAAACCGTTGATTCGACTTCCGTCGGGAAGGTTCGTGCGGGTGTCGATGGGTCGGCCGGCGAGATCACTCTGACGGCGGCGGCCGATGGCATCAAAGCCCTCCAGCGCGAAGCCGAACGGGTCGATCCTCTGGTGGCATGAAGAGCATTGAGGGTCGCTGGTATGTCGTGCGACCAGTTGGCGGACCGTCAACCCTTCGATTTCGGTTTCATCGGCGGGAAGTTGAGGGACTTTTCGAGGCGGGCGGGGCAACTTCTCCCCCAGGAGCACTTCGCTGACCCAGTTTCCTCGAAGGATCGGGCTCGTTCGCGATGCGCCCGATTGTCTCGCGAGGGTTGCCGCAAGCCCCAAGATTCCACCACGCCCATGCCGACGCATGCCTTCGATACGACGCCATGACTCTCCTTCGACTCCCTCGATTCCATAGAAGCGAGCCATGCGTTCGTTCAGGAAGGTGTGGTCGGCGTCGAACAGACTCAGCAAGGAGCCGTCTCTTTGGAATACATCGGTGAAGAACCTGATCGATTCCTCGTACATGTCGCCGCGAAGATCCTCGAACTCAGGAAAGTACTTTTCGCTCTTCTCGTCGAGCGAATCGAAATCCTGGATATGCAACCACTGGCAGGCGAACTCCGTGGCCAAGCGCCGCACACGATCGTCCGTCAACATTCGCCGGGTTTGTTTCTTCAGCGCTGCAGGTTCGTGCAGGGCGCCTGAGGCGGCGAGGGCACGGAGTTCCCGATCCGGTTGCGACGACCAGAGGAAGTAACTCAGACGGCTCGCGAGTTCCCAATCGGAAACCGTGGCGGCATCCGTACTGATTGGCGCGTTTTCGAGCCGGTACAGAAAAGCCGGCGCGACGAAGACACGGGCGAGAGTCAGCCGAAAGGCATCTTCGTGGGACAGTTCCTGACCGCGCATGTCTCGATACAGACCGCGTAACTCATCCGCTTCATCAAGGGTCAGCGGGCGGCGCCAGGCTTGTGCGGCGAAATCGACGAGCGCGTCGACCTGTATGGGCTCGTGAGCAACCAGCTCTTTGCGGTACGCGGCGGCTCGCTGGTCAAACGGCTCGCGAAGAGGTTTGACCGCCTCGTACTGAGAACGATCTTCGACTCCGTTGCCTTCGAACGCTTCCAGGAGCAGGTCCAACGCAGTGACTCTCAGCAATGGACTCCGACTGACGTAGTGAAGCTCTTGCCAGAGCCGGTCGAGTCGAGATTTCTGCGCATCGTCGAGCATCAGCCGCGAGAGATGATCATCCTCCCGATAAAACAGCGCAAGCGTGAGCACTTCGTCGACGGGAACGATCTGGTTGAAGCAAAGCGCCGCCGGAAACAGGCTGCGGTACTCATCGAATGCCGCCTCGAGCCGCCGCCGGGCCGGGTTGTTCCGGTCGATGAGAAAGGCCCGATTGAAGGAAACATCTCTACGATCCGCGAACACCTGGGTGACTCTGGAGAAGGTGACAACGACCTCGCTCGGGAGCAGCCCGGAGGTGATGGCCGGCGTCCCGACGGCCACGTCCACTTGTACGCTCCCGCCGCCTCCCATCTCCTTGTCGAGCACGGCGGTTGCCACCAGCTCGCGACCGGCCGCCAAGTGGCCGGGCAAACGGATCGTCATCACTGAGGGAGCGCTTGTCCAGACGGAGGCAGGGTCGATGGCGCTCCCATCGGGACGCCTGCCGAACATCCCCACATCCCAGCCCCACTGCTCCGAGCCATCCGCTGGTTCGAAGAGGTCCGAACCTCGATACAGCTCTCGGACGTCACGCAGGTACATGTCCGGGCGGCCGGCTGCGACAAGCCGCGGCTCTTTCCACACTACGTGGTCATGATCGCCGCCATCCCCCGCGTCCGTGGTCACGAGCGAGAGGACGACGGTTTTTTCTCCGCGTAGATCCTCGGGGATGGAGAAACGGATTTCCTGCTGCGTGAGCAAGGGATCGGCCGGTTCCATCCATCGTGACGGGCCTCCCTTTCTCCCGATCAGGCCGACGGGACCAAACGTCCAAAGCCCCCTCTGCCACGCGGCGATGTCTTCCGCGAGAGCGGGAGCGTCCTGCGGCGCCGCGCGGCGCCACCGGGAACGGAGGTCGTCCAGGAGCAGCGATGACGGGGGGCCGGTGAGGCTTTTCCAGAGAGTGGCGAGATACTTTGCGCTCAGGCCGCGTTCGCGCGCCACGGCCTCGATCGTCTTACCGCCCGTCGTGAGCGCGTCCCGTTCAACAAGGGTCGCGGCAAGGTATTTCTCCAGCGGCAGGCGGCCGGCCAAGCCGATTCGAGTGTCACCGTGGACAGCGACGTTGCCGACTTTCGAACCGACCCCAAGATCCGCGGTGTCAGCAAACTGCCCGTAGAGAGAACGAATCTCGGCAAGGGTTTCGTCTGTCCAGTCGCGACGGGTCGTGTTTGGCGAGAAGCGGAAGCCATCCGGGAGCAGCACGGCATGGCGGGCAATCCGCTTCGCTGCGTCGAGATACTTGTTCAACAGGGCCGGTGACATGACGAGCGCGTTGCCGGTATTCGTGAATCCTTCCCCCGCCGCGCTATCGGTGGGGAATTCGCGGGCCGGATTCAAGTCGACTGCTGTCAAGTCCCGGATCGTGTAGGTGTACTCGGCATTGTTGAGCCGACGCAGAACAACCGGTCCCGGATCTCCGGCATTGGCCAAAGCCTCGGCATGGAGATACCGTTCGGCCCAGCCGCGCAGTTTATTCCGCTGCTCCGATGAGGGCGGCCTTGCGGACTCGGGCGGCATCTCACCGTTGTCGAGCATTTCGACAACCTTGAGCCAGGTCTTCGTGTCTCCTCGCACTTCCGCCAGTGTCGCGAACCGTTCGAGATCCAGCTCACCAACTCGAGCCGCCGTTGAATGGCAGCCCAGGCAGAACTGCCGCATGATCGGCCGAACCTCAGTCCGGTATTCGTCAGCCAATCCAGCGAAGAAACGCAGGCCGGGCTCGGCCGAGTGAACCCTGGGCGCGCAAACCAAAGCTGCGCCCAGAAGCGCCAAGACAGCGAAGGAGCGGGGAGCAATGAACACGTTCTTCTTGCGGCAGCAGGAAGTGAATTTCCGCCAAAGGCCCAAGGCGGCAAAAAAGTTCATGCCGGGCTTGCCATCGAGTTCAGGGAAAGTTGGTTGCATGATACGGTCACTCTCGTCCCACTTTCCTAGCAAAATTGTAGCGCTGATCGAGCACAGCGCCACAAGCCGAAGTCTGACAACGCAATCCAGAGCGCCCCCTTTCTCAGCATGACTCATTGGACTTTCACCGCAGCGGAGGAAGCCCGGAGGACGACGGGAGCTGTGGCGAACGGCGCTCCTCTCAAGGCCGACCGAGAACGGCGGACGGGACGTGGACCCTTGACCGGGGGGCCGAGAAATGCCGGGAAATCGTGGGGAATAGCGGGTAGGGAAGCACAAAAGCCGTGTTCCGAGTCTCGTGTCTCGTGAAAACCCTTACAAGCCGTGTTGCCGGCACAGGGGGCGGCAGCCGCCACAGCGAGCGCCGCGGGGACGGGAAGTCAAACTTGATGATTTCCGCCTCGTTGTCCTCATGCTATGCCGTCTGGGACGGGAAAAAGACTGAAGGGCTTCAGTACCAAAAGGTCATGTTTCGTGATTCGTGTCTCGTGACTCATGACCCGCCCAGGCTTCGCCGCACCGGTTGAGGAGAAGACAGGGTCGCGGCATGCCGTCCTCGCAGAGGACGATTCGGTGAGCGGACTCTTTGCCGTGATTACTGCAAGAAGCCGCACCCGCGTTAGAATTGCTATGGAGGATGGGCGGAAGCATCGCGCGTTCCCGGACCACTACGGCCTGATGAGTTCTCCCCGCGGCATGCCTGCGAAGGTCATAGCTCTCTTGTTCGTCAGCCTCGCCGCGTACCCGCAAACGGGGGCCGACATCGGCGGCGCCGCGCACGAAGTGCTCGCGGAACACTGTCTGTCCTGCCATGGCTCGGCGAAGACGTCGGGGCTCGATCTTCGAAATCGCGAGGCGTTGCTGCGGGGAGGCGTTCGCGGACCGGCCGTGGTTGTGAGCCAAGCCGAGTCGAGCATGCTCTACCAAGCCGCGGCTCACCTTGGAGATCTGAAGATGCCGCCGGGGAGCGCCCATCCGTTACCTGACGATCAGCTCGACATCCTGCGACGCTGGATTGACGCGGGCTCTCCCTACCCGATGGCGGAAAGCGCCTCCGGTTCGGACTTTGACGAAGAATGGTGGTCGTTCAAGACGCCCCGCCGTCCCGAAGCGCCGGAAGTCAAGGATGCCGATGCAGCGAACCCGATTGACGCTTTCGTGTTCAAGAGGTGGGAGCAGAAGGGACTGCGCCACGCTCCAACGGCAAGCAAGCACGTGCTGGCAAGACGAGCCTATTTCGACTTGACCGGCCTGCCTCCGACACCGGAGGAGGTCAATCAATTCGTCACCGACGAATCGCCCGACGCTTACCAGAAACTGATCGACCGGCTTCTTGAATCAAAGCACTACGGGGAGCGCTGGGGCCGTCACTGGCTGGATGTCGTTCGTTACGCCGACAGCGGCGGTTTCGAGACCGACGAGTTTTATCCCGAGGCGTGGCGGTATCGGGACTACGTGATCAAATCGTTCAACGAAGACAAACCCTTCGATCGGTTCGTCCAGGAGCAAATCGCCGCGGACGAACTCTGGCCGGACAATCTGGATCTCCATGACAGCAGTTACGCGATTCGCCCGGAGAAAGTGGAACACCTGGAGGCGCGCGTCGGAACCGGTCTCTATACGTTCGGCACCGCCATTGGCGAGTCATATCTCGAGACGCCGCAGTTGCTTTACGAACGCTTCACGGACTGGGTCGACACGACCGGGGCCGCCTTCATGGGACTCACGGTAGGTTGCGCCCGGTGTCACGATCACAAGTTCGATCCGATCACTCAGGAAGAGTACTTCCGGCTGCAGGCGATATTTGCAGCGAGTCAACCGGTCCGCCTTTCGGTGGTCACGAAGATGACGGAGTTTCACCGGAACGAGGCCTACCCCCGTTACATCGCGCTCGATGAGAGCCGCAATGCCTACGAACTGTTTCTCGATCGTGTCAAACAACGTCTCGTCGACGAAAAGAAGAAGGAGTTCGATGCGGCCGTGGCCGCTGCGTTCGATGTGCCGGAAGAAGACCGATCCGCCGAGCAGAAGAAGCTTGCCGCCCCTCTGGTCGAGGCGGTTGCCGGGATCAAACCCGAGGAACAGTTGAGTGCCGAGGAAGAAACCGAGAAGACCCGGTTACAGCTTGCGATCGCCGATGCAGTGATTGCGGTTCCTCGAAAAGACGCCTCGCACAGCGTCCGCTTCGATGCGTTGTTCGACATCCCCTCGGCGATGGTGCTGGGACCGGTCCTGCCGGAGTTGATCCCCGAGATCCACGTTCTCGAGAGAGGAGACCTCGGAAGCCACAAGGCCAAGGTGGGTCCCGGCCTGCCCGCCTCGCTCAGCCGTGGTGACGAGTTCGAGAAACGAGACTCGAACGGCCCGCGGTATCGCAAGAAGCTGGCCCTGTGGCTTACGAGTCCCGACCATCCACTTGTTGCCCGGGTGATTGTCAATCGCCTCTGGCAGTGGCATTTCGGGCGCGGGATCGTCGGCAGCGCCAATGATTTCGGACGGCAGGGTCAACCGCCGACCCATCCCGAGCTGCTTGATTGGCTGGCCGCGGAATTCGTCGCTCGCGGCTGGAGCCTCAAATCGATGCACCGGCTGATGATGACGTCTTACGTCTATCAAATGTCGAGTCAATTCTCGAGCCGGGAGAATCTTGCCATCGACGAAGACAACCGCTACCTGTGGCGCGCCAACCGGCGGCGCCTGGAAGCGGAGGCCGTTTGGGACGCGATCCATGCGGTGGCGGGCACCCTGAACCGGAAGATGGGAGGGCGCCCCTTCGTGCCGCCGCTTTCCGACGCCGAGCTTGCGCCGCTGCGCAATAAATGGTGGTGGACGGTTCCGGCCGACCCGGGGGACCACTCGCGGCGGGGAGTCTACATGCTGGCGCGCCGCACCTTCCCGTTCCCGATGTTCGACAAGTTCGACACGCCGGATCCGGCCGTGAGCAGCTCGGGCAGGGAAGTGACCACGGTCGCTCCGCAGTCGCTGTTCCTGCTCAACAATCCGATCGTCTTCCGGCAGGCCATGGAGCTTGCCGGCCGGCTCGTCCGGGAAGCCGGGGAAGACCCTGACGCAAGGGTCAATCTTCTGTGGCGCATCAGTTTCGCGCGGCCTCCCACGGATGCCGAAAAGCGGGAGGCGCTCGAACTGCTGGGGTCTGCTACCCCCGAGGGATGGAAGGAGAGGCCGGACAAGCTCCCCGCGAGCCTGGAGAACATCGATCCGGCAGCGGCGCGGGCGTTGACGGAGCTTTGCCTGACGGTCTTTAATCTGAATGAGTTTCTATTTGTCGATTGAATCCGATGTCCAGTTCATCCACTAGCGGAGTATGGGTCCGTTCTCGCAGACAGTTCCTGCAGAAGTCCGCGTTCGGCTTCGGATCGCTGGCGCTGGGCCATCTGCTCGACCGGGACGGCCTTGCATTCGCCGCCGAGACGGCATCAAGGCGGGCGAACCCGTTACGCGCCAAGAAGCCTCATTTCCCCGCCAAAGCGAAGAGTGTCATCTTCCTCTTCCTGCAAGGAGGGCTGAGCCAAGTCGACAGCTTCGATCCCAAGCCGGCCCTGGCCCGGTGGGACGGCAAGTTGCTTCCCGCGGACTACCAGGGCGGCAAGCTGCTACTGGCGCAAATCAACGCCTTCGAAGCCAAGTTCATGCAGACCCGCCGGACGTTCAAGAAACGAGGCCAGTCCGGCATCGAGATTTCCGATCTCTTCGAGCAAACGGCCGAGCTGGCGGATGAGCTGGCCGTGATACGGTCCTGCTATCACGAGTCCTTCATCCACGGACCCGCTCTCAGCATGTTGAACACCGGCTCGCTTCGGTTGGGCGCGCCGAGCCTGGGAGCGTGGACGTTGTATGGCCTGGGGAGTGAATCCGACAGCCTGCCGGCCTATGTGGTGATGACCGACAACTACCTGCGGTCGAGCAAGTCCCTGTATGGAACGGGGTTCCTGCCGGCCACCTACCAGGGCACTCTGGTTTCGACGGTGGGACCCGCCTTCGAGAACCTGAGTCCATCGCCGCACATCGGCCTGGGAAGGCAGCGCAGGATCCTGGACCAGGTGCATCGCTGGAACCGGCGGCACCTCGAAACGCGCGGGGACGACAGCAGGCTCGACGCCCGCATGAACAACTACGAGTTGGCGTTCCGCATGCAGATGGCCGCGCCGGAACTGGTCGATCTATCGAAGGAGCCGGAGCACGTTCGGGAACTCTACGGAATAGCGGGAAAGCAGACGGCTCGATTTGGCGGCATGTGCCTGCTGGCGCGCCGCATGGTCGAACGCGGCGTACGCTTCGTTCAACTGTACAGCAGCGGTTGGGACGGGCATAGCGAGTGCGACAAGGGCCACCTCAAGGTGGCGGCGAAGATGGACCGGCCCGTCGCCGGCCTCATCAAAGACCTGAAGCAGCGCGGTTTGCTCGAAAGCACTCTTGTGGTTTGCGTGGGAGAATTCGGCCGCACCCCAGTCATGCAAGGGAGCAATGGGCGCGACCACAATCCCTACGGATTCAGCGCCTGGATGGCCGGCGGAGGCGTTCGGGGCGGCAAGGTGATCGGGGGCACCGACGAGTTCGGTTTCGCCGCGGTGGAAGACCGGGTTCACGTCAATGCCCTGCACGCGACCATGCTCGAACTCCTGGGCCTCGACCACAAGAGGCTGACCTACTTTTTCGAGGGCCTTGAAAGGAGGGCCACCGGCGTGGGCGAGACGGGGAACCATAGCATCGCGTCCCGCCTGCTGGAGGGATGAACCGCAGTCAACGATTGCTAATTCTGGCGGTGCTCACGGCTTTGGCCTCGATCCACGTCCAGGCGGCGGATGAGGGCGGAAACGAGACAGGGGAACCTGCCTTCGAAAACGTGATCCGCCTGCCGCAAGACTTGTACACCCAAGATGGCCGGTTGCTCGAGCAGGGCATGTACCGCGTGAGGGCGCAGTTCGACGGGGGGAGACCGACTCTGGTTTTCGAAAGCTCCGACCTGGAAAAGACGACGATCGAGGGGAAGCCGAGGGAGCGTATTCGACAGGGAGTGCCCAACGTTCCCATCGCGGGAACGATGTTCCTGCGTTCAACCGACAACCCCGTCGGAACGGACGCCGAACGGCACCACAGCAAAACGGGACATCCCCAGTATCAGGAAACGGAACGAGACTGGAAGGCAGCGCTGCGGATGTACCGGCATGCGGACACCCAAAAGAAAGACATCTTGCTGCTCTTTCAACGGCGGTTGCCCGGTGCGCGCTGGGAGTCGATAGAGTACCGGGTTTATTCGAGCAACCCGTAGGCGCTCACTGCACGAGCGCGGTTTCCCTGACCGCTGCGTTGAGGGCGGGCATCAATTCATGAGCGAACAGCTCCATGCTGCGGAGCCAACTCTCCTTGTCGTCCCAGTCGTAGCTCATCAGGATCAGGGTTCCGAAAGGACCCGTTTCTTCGCGCATCTCGAGCAGGCGCCGCAACGCTTCATCGACATCGCCTGCGATGATCTGCTCGGTCATGAGGAAGTCGAGTTGGCAATCGGCGTCGCTCATGTCGAGGTCCCGCTTGTAGATCTTGCGGCCGAGCCCCTTATCGAAGAGGCGGCCGATGTACTCGTAGTTCTGTCCCAGCGAGTTCCTTCGCGCTATCTCTTCGGCTTCCCTGGTCGTGTCGGCCAGGAAAATCGATCGCGCGATCTTGAATTGGGAACGGTCGGCGATGCGCCCCGCCTCGCGCGCGCCCGCTTCGTAGGAGTTCCACATATCCGCCAGAACGTTGGCCGTCACCAGGCAGTGGCCGAACGGCTGAAACCCTCGTCGACCGGCCTCTCTCATCGAGGCTGAATTGCGGCTCATGCCGGGCATGGCGATCGGAGGATGCGGCTTCTGGAGGGGCTTGTGGATGTATCCGATGCCGGTTTCCTCATCGACCGTATCCTGCAACCGAATGTTCCAGTGCTTGCCCTCGATCACGTAGGGCGGATCGGATTCCCAAAGATGAAGAATCATGTCGATGGCTTCGCTCACCATGGAGGAACCGAATTTGGGCTCCAGACCGTACAACTCCTGATCGGCGGTCACGCTGCCGGGTCCGAAGCAGAGGTTGAGCCGGCCCTTCGACAGATGGTCCAGAAAGGCGAGCCGGCTGGCGACGTGAGCCGGGTGGTGTTGCTGAAGACAGACCGGCGCCGGACCCATGCGAATCGTTTTCGTCTCGCCGAGCGCCCGAGCGATGAATATCTCCGGCATCACGATGTTCTCGTATTTCATCGTGTGATGCTCGCCGATCCAGAACTCCGAGAAACCGAGCTCCTCGACACGGACGATCAGTTCAAGATCTTCGTCGTAGGATTGCGCCAGCGGCTTGTCCGGCGGATGAAAGGGCATGATGAACATGCCGTAGTCGATGTGATTGACCTGGTCGTTCATGGGCGGCGGCTCCGATCGGAGAACGAGTCCCCCTATTTTAGCCAGCATTTCTCACCACCCGACGGTCGAAGCACACGATAAAAAGGCCGTGATTCGTGTCTCGTGTCTCGTGATTCGTGAAAAACCTTAAAGTCCGTGTTGCTCGAGCCAAGCGGCTTGCGCCTTTTTCCACCGCCCGGCTCGCGCCTTTTTCCTCCGCTCGGCTTGCGCTTCGTCCTGACGGCCCTCTCACGCACTTTGCCTCGCCATGTGGTGAGAAATGCAAGGTGGACGAGCTATTGAACCGTTATCAGAAGTGAATCAAGTGACCCTCGTTGAGGTCAGCAGGCAGTCTAGCCTCAGTTGAAGCTCCGGCCGGCTTCCAGTAGGATTGTGCTGACCCATGGCCGCCGGCACAACGGATGACCCGTATCTTCTGACCGCGGAGGACGTGGAAGATGCTCCCGTACGACCCTTTGCAATCCTGAAGCGCATCGGCCCGGGGTTGGTCACGGCGAGCGCGGTCGTGGGCACCGGCGAGTTGATCGCCACCCCGGTCCTGGGAGCAGAGAACGGCTATTTGCTGTTGTGGCTCGTGATCCTGAGCTGCGTGATCAAAATCGTCGTGCAAAACGAGCTGGGCCGTTACGCCATCGGCACCGGCGAGACCGGGGTGGAAGCGTTGAACCGCCTGCCGGGGCCGCGCCTGCGCGTCTCGTGGGTACTGTGGTTGTGGCTGTGCATGTACACCACGACGTTGATGACGCAGAGCACGATGCTGGCTGGCATCGCCGAGGTGATGAATCGTGTCTTTCCCTCGATATCGATCCTGGTTTGGATATGGACACTCACGATCGGAACCATCGTTCTGTTGGTTGTCGGCCGCTATGGTTTCATCGAGAAGATCTCGATCAGTCTCGTCGTCTGTTTTACCTTCGTCACCGTCGGCGCCGCTTTCGTTCTGATGCTGAGGCCCGAATACTTCTCTTGGGGACGCCTGTCTGAAGGATTCTCGTTTCATCTGCCGCAAGGCGGGTTGGCCACGGCGGCAGCCGTGTTCGGCATCACCGGGGTCGGCTCGGCGGACCTGATCAACTATCCGTACTGGTGCATCGAGAAGGGCTACGCTCGTTACGCGGGTCCGCGCGACGAAACACCGGCCTGGCTCAGACGGGCCCGAGGATGGATTCGCGTGATGGGCGCGGACGTGATTTTCGCGGCTGGCGTTTACACGTTCGCGACCGGCGCTTTCTATCTGCTGGGCGCGGGCATCCTGCACGGACTCGGAGTGTTGCCCGAGGGGACCGAAATGGTTCGCACCCTCTCGAACATCTACACCGAGACGCTGGGAGGCTGGTCGAACTACCTTTTCCTCGGCGGCGCCATCGCTGTATTGTATTCGTCGTTGTTCGCGGGGACGGCCGCCGCGGCCAGAGGCTATGCCGATTTCGTGCGCGTCCTCGGCGGGTACGATCGACATGACGCCGCCGCGCGCTTCCGTTACATCCGAATCTTCTCCGCCGTTCTGCTGTTGATCCCGGTACTCTACTACATACTCTTGCGTGAACCGGTCTTGATGGTGAAGATCGGCGGGATCGCCCAAGCCCTGATGCTGCCCATCATCGGAGCGGCCACGTTGTATCTGCGGTACGTTCACTTGCCTCGAAGGATCCTTCCCAGGGGCTGGATCACGCTCGCGCTTTGGGTGACGACCGCCCTGACCGCAGTGATGATGGGGTACTCGCTCTTGCGGCAGCTTGGGTGAAGACTCCGAAGGACGACACTCATTCGTAGATAAACAAGGTGATTCCATGAAACCAACCAAGCCGCATCCCGCCGCTTACGTTTTCGTGCTGGCCGGCGCCATCGTCCTGGCCTTGTGGGGCCTGGGGGCCGTGCTGGCGGATGACACGCCGATCGGGTCGAAGTGGTGGCCTTCGGAGTGGGGCGCGGATGACCAGCGCGGGGCCGCCAACCGACTGACGCCGGACAAGGTGATCGAAGCGCGCGACCTGATTCAGCAAGGGCGCATTTACCAACTGGGCCGCGTCTACGAACACGGCATGCCGCTGCCCGGCAAGCGTCACTTCAGCCTGACGATTCCCGGCCTGCCCACGGGGGCGCCGACCGGAGCTAATCAGATCGTGTCGAACGACGAGCTGTTCAGCGGCGAGATCGGCCAAGTCGGCACGCAGTTCGACGGGCTCGGGCACGTCGGAGCGCACGTCGACGGGGAAGACATCTTCTACAACGGTTTCAAGCTGGGCGAGTTCGGCGATCCCTATGGACTTCAGAAACTGGGCGTCGAAAACGTCGGGGTGTTCTTCACGCGCGGTATCCTGATCGACCTTGTCGAGTTCAAGGGAGTCGACCGCTTGCCGGCGGGCTACGCCATCCCGGCAAGCGAACTCCGCGCGGCTCTGGACGCCCAGAGTCTCGAGATCCGACCGGGCGACGTCGTGCTCATCCGCACCGGTCACGGAAAGCTCTGGATGCGAGACAACGAGGCCTACGGCGAGGGCGAGCCGGGACTTGGCATGGAGTCCGCCAAGTTCCTTACCGATCACAAGGTAGCCCTCATCGGAGCCGATACCTGGGCGATCGAAGCCGTACCCCACGAAGACCCCGACCAGGCGTTTCCGGTCCATCAATGGAATATCACCCGTAACGGCGTGCACCACCTGGAGAACCTGGATCTCGAAGAGTTGGCCGCCGACAAGGTGAATGAGTTCGCGTTTGTCTTTTCGCCGCTGAGGCTCAAGGGCGCGACGGGTTCTCCGGGGAATCCGATCGCTGTGCGGTAATATTCGTGAGCGGGTTATTACCCTGCATGTCTCACCACCCGACGGTCGAAGCACGCGGAAAAGGCCGTGATTCGTGATTCGTGTCTCGTGATTCGTGAAAACCATGGGCGGGGGCCAAGCCTGCCTTTCTCACCACCCGACGGTCGAAGAACGCGGTTTGACCGCCATGATTTCGTTGCGCTTGCTTGCCGTACTCGATTGCTCGATGTACTGTTCAAGTACACCTGCACGCGCTAAGCGGCTCGCGCCTCGTCCTGACGGCCCTCTCACGCACTTCTCCTCGCCGCGTGGTGAGAAATACAGACTAGGCCGGCGGCGATCCCTGCTTGGGAGGAATGATGGCGCTATCGACTGCTTTGAACTACGGCATGTTCGTCATGCCGGTCCATGACCCGAAGAAGCCCCTGGCGCAGTGCTACGACGAAGACCTCGAGCTGGCGGTGAAGTGCGAGGAGTCGGGCTTTCGAGACTTCTGGGTCGGCGAGCATCATTCGTCGAGCTACGAGAACATCGTCATGCCGGAGATCTTTCTCGGCAAGGTGCTTGGCATGACGAAAACGATGCGCGTCGGCGCCGCGCCCGTCTGCCTTCAGTACCATCACCCCGCCCATGTCGCGAGCCGGCTGGCGTTTCTCGACCATCTGTCGCACGGGCGGTTGAATGTCTGTTTCGGCCCGGGCGCCGTGGCCACCGACATGGAGCTTTACGGCATCGATCCGCAGGAGAGCGGCGCGCGGGTCGCCGAAGCGATCGACATGATCC
Source organism: Bryobacterales bacterium (assembly GCA_028819575.1). Lineage (GTDB taxonomy): Bacteria > Acidobacteriota > Terriglobia > Bryobacterales > UBA6623 > JAPPLB01. The sequence continues at coordinate 65,836 of JAPPLB010000002.1, forward strand.
TGAAGATCTGGACGAGCGATCCTCCCTACGAACTCGACGGACGGTTCTGGAAGGTACGGCTGAGCGACACCGTTGATGCGGAAATGGGCATCGGGGCGCTTCACAAGCCGATGCAACGGCCGACCCCGCCGATCTTCGTCCCGGGCATCAGCCGCGGCTCGGCGGGATTGAAAGCAGCATCCGGCCGGGGGTTTCGTCTCATCAGCCACCACATGCTTCACGAGGAGGTCCTCGTCGACCAATGGAAGACGTTCGCTGAAGGAGCCGCCTCGGTGGGCCGTCCGGCCGACCCGTCGGAGTGGTGCGTATCCCGCAACATCCTCGTCGCGGACACGACGGCCGAAGCCCGGGCACTGGCCCGCAGGAATTCCCTGGGCTCGTGCATTCAATACATCCTGGAGTTGACCAGGCGCACGTCGGGCTCGGGTCTGACGATCTGGAAGCCCGACCCGGAGATGAGCGACGACGACTGCAACCTGGACTACTTCATGAACGAGGTTGTCATCGCCGGCGACCCGGAGGAAGTTGCCCGCCGGATCCTGGAGCTTCGCGAGCGCATCGGACCGTTCGGGACCCTGGTGCTCGTCGCCCACGACTGGGACGACCGCGACCTGTGGAAGCGCAGCCTGGAGCTTTTCGCGCAGGAAGTGGCTCCACAACTGAACGGATCGGTTGAGACAGGATCCGGTTAGCTTCGCAATCGTCGCTCCCATTTCCGCTGATGCTAGCCTGCATTTCTCACCACCCAACGGCCGAAGCACGCGATACGACCGCCAGGACTTCGTTGCGCTTGCTTGCCGTGC
>JAPPLB010000120.1 GCA_028819575.1 Bryobacterales bacterium
CCTGACGGCCCTCTCACGCACTTCGCCTCGCCACGTGGTGAGAAAGGCAGGCTAGTCGCTCCAGAAGAAATGTCTGACGGCCGATGAACCGTAAAGGCCGTGTGGCGTGTCTCGTAACCCGAGGGCCGAAGGGAGGCGATGCGGCCACTACACTGCGTGCGCCTTTTTCCTCCGCCCGCCTCGCGCCAACGGGAGAGGTCCTCATGCTCACTTCTCTGCGAAATCGCTCACGCGCCTTCGGAGTCACACGACCTTTCAGTTGCCGGGAAGCTCCCTCGTGTCAGTTGCCGTCTCGAACGTACAACGTCGTGGATTTGCCGCCGCGGCGGATGTCTCCGTCGGCAACCCATCCTGCGGGCAGCACGGGACGGGTCATGAAATACGCACCTGCATCCCCAGCGCCCGCGTGATGCGCAGGACCGTCGCAAAGCTCGGGTTGCCGTCCGCTGACAGCGCCTTGTAAAGGCCCTCCCGTGTCATCCCCGCCTCGCGCGCGAGCCCCGACATGTTGCCCGCGCGCGCCACATCATTCAGGGCGGCACGTATCAGGCTTCCGTCCCCCGGATCCTCGTCGGCACACGCCTGCACGTAGAGCCGCGCATCCTCAGCAGTTCGCAGATGCTCAGCAGCGTCCCACTTTCTGAACGTCTCGGTCATGTCCGCCTCCATTCCCTCGCCAGACGCCCCGCGCGTTCGATGTCGCGCCGCTGGCTGTCCTTGTCACCGCCGCACAGCACGACGACCGATTCTCCGTCGCGCAGGCAGTAGAGCCGGTAGCCCGGCCCGTGGTGTACACGTATCTCGAACAGGCCACCGGCCACTGCCCGCGCATCTCCCAGGTTGCCTAGGGAGACGCTGCGCAGGCGCGCATTGATCCGCGCCACCGTGGCGCGGTCTCTCAGGCCGCGGATCCAGCGCCGGAACGTGGCGCTTTCGATCACGTCGGCCATCGCTTCAACTGTAAACGCTGGTTGACAGTCCGGTCAAGTTCCGCTTCTCACTCGCGACCAGCCGAGCAACGCCACAACCACCCGTCCTTCGTCGGCTTCCGGCCCAGCGCGGTCTTCGAAGCGGTCGTGGAATATGCCCGCCGTGTCGGCCTGGGCAAGATCACTCCGCATGATCTGCGGCGCACCTTCGCCAAGCTCGCCCACCTCGGCCGGGCGCCGCTCGAGCAGATCCAGGTCAGCCCAGGCCACACCTCCATCCAGACCACCAAGCGCTGCCTAGGCAGCGTTTCCCACCACCCGACGGCCGAAGCACGTGACAAAAAGGCCGTGATTCGTGTTTCGTGTCTCGTGATTCGTGAAAACCATGGCAGGCTAGTCCTGGGCGCAGGCGGTTTGGTTGGCTTGCAGGTACTCTCTCACGAAGCCGTCGAGCAGCCATCCGATCAACTCAAGGGGTTTGCTCGGGCCCGGGCCCACTCCGATGGCGCCGACGGTCAGCGAGCTCCACGTCCCCGCCACGCCCTGGTGGCCGTACTCGTCCCGCAGCGGCTTGTGATACTCGATCCCGACGACGTAGAACCGCCCGCTCAGCTTGATGTCGATGAGCAGGTACGCGGGCCCGGTCTTCGTGACGTCCGGCTCGTAGATCCCCGCCTTCCGCAAGCGGCCCGCGGCGGCTGCCCGGACCGCCTCGGCGGTGACTCCGGGGGCGCCCGCGTCCTGCGGCAGCGGCGTGAGCTTCAGCGGCACGGGCCGGCAGGCGTTGAACAGCGTGAACCGGTTGCCGACCGGTGCTCTCGTGTAGAGCGATTGAGCGGCCGCGGCCGGCGCGAGCATTTGCTTGGCTCGAATCTCCGCTGGCTCCTTGTTGACCACCGACGGGTCCGCGGCGGGGGCCGATGCCGCGATCAGCGTCAAAATGACTACAACGGCTTGCAACCGATATTTCATGATTGCCTCCTGTTGAATGGCTTGGCCCTTCGCGGGCTCGATCGTCAAAAAGGGGCGGCGGACCCAGGGGGTACCCCGGCCGCCGCCCAGGTTCGTTTGAAAGGAGAATCGGAAGGTCACTCGGTACCTTCCGGTTTCAGCGGAGGGCGCTTGACCGGTAGCGCTTCTACCTTTGGGTTCATTGCAGGCATCTTCACTCTCGCTCCAAGAAAAACGGGGACGCCTGCCTCTTTCGAACTCCTGATTCCCGTCAGAGAGCCGTTCCGAAGTCGCGCGCGCCCCCGCAAAAAAACCCCTCCGGCCTGGGAGCCCCCTGGGCACGGAGGGGATCAGAGTTTGCTTGTTGGATTCAGCGGGGGCCGCTTGTCCGGTTGCGCTCCTGATTCCCGTCAGTGAGCCATCCGAACTGCGCTCCCCCGTCGAAGGGTTGAGGGTTACGGTTTGACCAAATAGCCCTGGCCGATGCCGTTGGCGGTGTCGCTGAGGAACACGTAGCCCATGGCGCTCGAGAACGAGCACTTCACGCCCAAGCTCCCCGAGTAGTCGGCGCCGCGCTGCATCGACACCAGGAAGGCCATGTGGTCCTTGGCGTCCACGTCGATCGTGGACAAGGCTTCCATCTCGTCGTCGTCGAGATCCATGTTGCCCCAGTTCAGCGAGCAGCTTCCATCGACCTTCGAGTCGTTGACGAGCACGATGCCGGTGTCCCACCCCGACATGGTGGTGACGAACGGGAAGAACAGAGGGTCGCCCGTGCAAGAGATATAGGTGCCGACATCGAGTTTCTGAGACTCGATGAAAGATTCATCCCTCCGCCGGTCGGGAAGCAGCATGGCGCTAAGGAAGAGATCGTCGCCAGGATCGCTCGCCTCAGGCTCGAAGGTGATTTTGAGACCCGCGGTATTGTCCTTGCTGCTTGATAGCGACAAAGGTTCGATGACCAACGTATCACCACCGCTTTCGGCGCTTACCACATTCAGTTTGTCTTCCACGTCTTTGGCGCTGATCTTCCCCGACGAGGTAGTGAGCATGATGTCGGTTCCGTCCACCCACGCCGACTGATAGCCCTCTTCGATGTCGATCGTGATATCGAACTTGCCGGGCTCGCAAGCATTGATCTTGTCGTTGGCCTTGTTGTCCTCGGCGAACGAGATATCCAGCGCCTGCCCGACACGCGCAATGTCAGCATCGTCGTCCGTGTCGACGGTCCCGCCGGTCACGACGATCGTCGCTTCAAGCCGGGAGCCATCCACGGTGGACGCATCGACGGTGATGCCGGTAATTTTGAAGGTTCCGCTACCTGCTACTTCTGAACCCACGGCAGGCACATTCCACGCGGCGGGATAGACGACACCCGCCCAAAGCACGGAACGGCGGGAGACTTCGCCCGCCACAGAGCGGTAGCCTTTGTCATCGATGCCAGGGATCTTGACGCCATCGGCAGCGCCATTGTTTGCGGTAAGGGTTGGTCGGCTGCCGGCGCCGGTGGTGCTATCCAAGTCCATGAGCATCAGCTTGGGCGCATCAGCGTCCTCGCTCAGCATGCCGTTGAGATCCAGATCGAGGTTGAACTTGGCGCCCGTCGCCACAGTGGGGGCGGTGCCACCGACCACACCGGCGGCAGGGTCGGTAACCCTAACCGCCGTGTTATCGGCGGCGGAGTTTGTCCACTCGCACGTGACGGTGAGCTCATCCAGCATTTCCATCTTGCTCTCCATCCTGATTTGATCGAGGCTGGTGCCGAGGGTGCACTCCACCGCCGCCATGGCCGGTGAAGCGAGCAGCAGCAGCGCTACTGCGAAACTACAAATCTTCAGGTACTTCATGTGTTGATCTCCTTGTGTTTTCCAAAAGTGTCGGGCCGTTCCCCGGCCCGCGGGGTTGCTTCGGTATGAAGCCGGATGAAAAAGGCCGTGTTCCGTGATTCGTGAAGCACGGCCGGTGTGCTGTGTATGAATGCGTTGGTGTTGAATGAATGCGTCGTGAGTGCGTCAAGCACTCTGCTCCTTCTCTCTTTCCTGGTCGAGGTCGCCGAAGAGATGGTCCGAAACAGCTGCCTCGATCGAGTCCCGGATGCGATCGTGCGCCGTGGGGCTGAGCTCGGTGAGCATCGCCATCATCAGCACCCGCAGAAACGCCACGTGGGTTCCCAGCCGCTTGACGTCGTCACCGGAACGCTCATCGATGCGCCCCCCGACTTCCCGGATAAACCGGAACAGTCTCGGTTGCGGCTCGCGCATCATTTCCCGTCCGGTCCTCTCGTGAATGAGTGGCGGGCCAGCTCGGAACGCGGCCCGCCACCGTCATCCATTTCTTGTTGGTTGTTGTGAAACAGAGAAACAGAAGGTTTCGTTAGGCAGGGTCTCCTCTCGTCGTTGTCGCGCGGCGGCCCGGACCGCAGGCCCCGTCGGACCCGGCGGGCCGCTCCGCCGCCGGCCGCCCCATGCGGCCGTGAATGGTTGGGGGCGATGGGGACGCCCCCGCGCATCGGGAATGACGCCGTATGAAAATGAAAGGGTGTTGAAAGCGGCGGACCAGCCGGAGAGGGCGGCCCGCCGGCGAAGGGGAATCTTCGTCCAGGATTGGCGGTTATGACCGAACCACCAAGCTTCCCTCTGAAGCCGTACGAATGGATGGCGCGCAGCAACGGGGGCATGGCCCCGTTGCCCTCAGCCATGCCTTGCGGCCCGAGCGCTCGTATTGACATACAGCAAGCCAATACGATTTATGTTAGATAGCTGATGTGTACTTAAAGTGTACTTTTGGGCCTGTTTTGTGTTATCTTTGTATCTTCTTTTAGGGAATCGTCATCATCGGGACCGGAGGCAGGCACACGCGGTTCTTCGAGCGAGCCGGCGGAGAGGCGAAGCGGCGTTGGCGCCGAATCCCGCTAGGGCTGGCGATGGCCTCACTGGTCGTCCTCCGGCTTGGGGACGCGGTAGCCGACGCCGCGCTCGTTCAGGATGTAGGCCGGGCTGACCGAGTCGTCGCCCAGCTTGCGGCGGAGCTTCTTGACGAAGGTTCGCACGCGATACGCGCCGGTGCTGTCCCAACCGCCCCACACCTGCCGCAGCAGGGTCTCGTAGGTCAGCACGCGTCCGGCGTTGAGCGAGAGCAGCCGCAGCAGCTCGTACTCGGTGACGGTCAACTCGACCGGCCGGCCGGCCACGGTGACGCGGCGCTGCTCGTAGTGGATGGCCAGATCGCCCAGCAGGAAGGGCTCCGGTTCGGCCCGCCGGCGCAAGGCCGCCTGCACTCTCGCCGTCAGCTCGGTTGGCGAGAAGGGCTTGACGATGTAGTCGGCCGCTCCGGCCTGCAGGGCCTTGGCGACGGTCTCGTCGCGGCCGTAGGCGGAGATGAAGATGATCGGCAGATCGGCCAGCTCGGGAACGCTCTGCATCAACTCGATGCCGTCGCTTCCGGGCAGCAGCAGGTCGAGCAGGACCAAATGGGGCCGGTGCGTCTTGATGAGGCCGGCTATCTCCCGCGGATCGCCCGTCAAGTGCGACGCGTAGCCGGCCTCCGCGAGAGCATCCCGAACGAACCGCAGTGTGAGGGGGTCGTCATCGACCACCAGGATGCGGGTCGGCTCCCGCGCTTGCCGGGCAGCGGGGCCACGGCTCGGAAAGACGCCGGCCGCGGCGCGGTTGACGGCCTCTTCGGCCACCGGAATCGTGAAGGTGAACCGCGTGCCCCGGCCCGCGCCATCGCTCTCGGCCCGGATGCGGCCGCCGTGGGCCTCGACCAGTCCCTTCGAGATGGCCAGGCCCAGGCCGGTTCCCCGGACGCCGCCCTGCTCCTGCTCTCCGCCGGCCAGGCAGGCATGCTTGCGGAACAGGTGCGGCAGTTGATCCGGCGGCACGCCCTTGCCCTCGTCGGACACCGAGACCGCGACGAAAACGCCGTCCCGCGCCGCGGCGACCCGGATGGGCGACGACTCGGGAGAGCACCGGGAGGCGTTCGAGAAGAGGTTGTTGAGGACTTGGACAATGCGCTGATGCTCGGCCATCACCCGCGGCAGGTCGGGTGGAAGGTCGATCTGCACCTTGTGCCGGCCGCCTCCGCTCAGGAAGGTATTCCTGGCCTGGTCCACCAGACTGGCCACTTCCGCGGGCTCGGGGTCGACGCTGAGCATGCCGGCCTCGATGCGCCCGGCATCGAGCAGATTTCCGATCAGGCCGTCGATCTGGTCGGCGTGCTCCTCGATGATGCGGAAGAACTGGCTCACCTCGGCCGGATCGAGGATGCGCGAGGCGCCGCGCGCGGTTGCCGCAGAGCCCTTGATGGCTGCGAGCGGGGTGCGCAGCTCGTGGCTCACCAGCCCCAGGAACTCGGCCCGCGAGCGCTCCAGATCCTCGAGGGGCGCCAGATCCTGCATGGTCACCACCATCGAATCGACCATGCCGTCCACCGACGGGACCGGCGTGGCGTTGAGCAGTGTCGTGACGCTGCGGCCGTCGGGCATCGAGAGAACGACCTCCTCGGCGCACACCGTGTCGAAGCTGTTCGTCTGGTGCTGCATCGGGAACTGGTTGAGCGCGACCTCCCGCCCATCGGCGTAGCGGCACATGACCATCTCATGCAACTCCTCCGGAGAAATGTCCGGCGTGCACAGGCTCTCGACAATCCGCCTCGCCTCGCGATTGAATGACTTGAGATTGCCGGTCCGGGCTTCGAAGACCACGACGCCCACCGGCGAGGTTTCGATCAGGGTCTCCAGGCCGGCCCGCGCCTGCTGCTCGGCGCGGTGCGTGCGGGCGTTGACGATCGCCGTGGCCGCCTGCGACGCGAACAGCACCAGGATTTCTTCGTCCCCGCGTGTGAACTCGGATCCGCCTTCCTTGTCGGCGAGAAAAAAGTTGCCGACCTGGGCGTCCTGGTTCCGTATCGACGTTCCCAGCAAGGTCATCGACCGCATCAGGTCGGAGGAGAAACCGAGCGACCGAACGTAGGAGGGCAGGTCCCGCAGCCTCAACGGCGCCACAAGCTCCCGCAAGTGCCCGAAGAGCCGCGGTCCATCGGGCCAATCCGCGAGTTGGCGGTGCTCGTCCGGCGTGATGCCGGAGGTGACGAAGTCCTGGACCTGCTCGTCCTCGCCGATGGTCGCGATCACGCCGTAGCGCGCTCCGGTCAGCGCGCGGGCGCTATCGACGACCTCTTGCAGGACGGTGTTGAGGTCGCGGCTCGCGTTGATGCGCACGCTTGCCGCGCTCAGTTGCGAGATGCATTCCCGCAACGACTCGTTCTCGCGATCGAGCTCGTCGGGACTCTTCATGGACCGGTCCTCGCCGCATCCGCGGTATGACGCCGTTCGGCCTGACCGCTTGCGTGCTCGATCAAAGAGCCGGACCCGCGACGCGCCGAGCTGCCGGCGTCAATGAAAACCACTTGTAAATCCTGGGAATACACAAGAAAGACACCGAATGACGCCGGTTGTTTATGTGGAGGTCACGGACAATAGACTACCACATGGAATAAAGGCCGTGTTTCGTGATTCGTGTCTCGTGATTCGTGAAAACCTCGGATCTCGCGCTGGCTTGCGCCGCGCACCTGTCTAAGGCCATGATTCGTGTCTCGCGCCTCGTCCTGGCGGCAGTATCGACAGGCTTCTCCTCCCTTGCAAAGAAAACGGGGCGCCGGTGGTTCCGGCGCCCCTTTGAGGAAGAACCAAGAAGACGGTGAACGATGAAGTTTCCGTATTCCTGGCGGGTTAGCGGGAGCCACCGCTCGGGACCGTCCCGCCGGACGAGCCGCGAGCGGGTCACGATGCTCCACGCTAAAACTCGTTGCTGCTACGGCAGAACCAGGTAGCCCTGACCGATGCCGTTGGCGCTGTCGCTGAGGAAGACCTAGCCGGTGGCGCTCTTGAACGTGCGCTTCACACCCAGACTCCTTGACATACAGCAAGCCACTGCAAACCATTTACGATAGCCCGTTCATGTGTATTTGAAATGTACTATCGAGTCTTCTTTGTGTTATCTTTGTATCTTTTTTTATTTTTAGGGAATCGTCATCATCGGGATCGGAGGCAGGCACGCGAAAAAGGCCGTGATTCGTGTTTCGTGTCTCGTGATTCGTGAAAACCTCGGATCTCGCGCTGGCTTGCGCCGCGCACCTGTCTAAGGCCATGATTCGTGTCTCGCGCCTCGTCCTGGCGGCCCTCTCACCCACTTCGCCTCGCCACGTGGTGAGATATGCAGGCTAGTCCCGCCCCCGCCCCGCTACGCGGTGCGGATCATTCAGACAGGA